>NZ_JAMHIU010000024.1:0-79672 GCF_023896895.1 Micromonospora sp. CPM1 | reverse complement strand
CGTACTGCGGGCCGTGGCCGCAGCCGCAGTGGGGCAACGGCCCGTCCAGCCCGCCGCCCACCAGCCCGCCGCCGACCACGGCAGCGCCGACGACGGCCCCGCCGACCACCGCGCCACCGCACCCCCACCCCCGAACGCCTCTCCACCTCCCCCGGGAAGAAGGTGTCCGTCCACCATGTCCAGAATCCGTACCGGAATCGTCGCGGTGCTCGCCACGGTCGGCCTGGTCGTCACCGCGGCCCCCGCCCCACCGGCCCTCGCCGCCGGCGGCCCGAACCTCGCCGCCGGTCGCACCGCCACCGCAAGCAGCGTCAACGGCCCCTACGTCGCGGCCAACCTGACCGACGGCAACCAGGGCAGCTACTGGGAGAGCAGCGGCGCGCTGCCCCAGTGGGCGCAGGTCGACCTCGGCACCAGCCGGGCCGTCGACCAGGTCGTGCTGAAGCTCCCGGCCGCCTGGGAGGCACGCACCCAGACGCTGTCCGTGCAGGCCAGCGCCGACGGCAGCGGCTTCACCACTGTCGTCGCGTCCGCCGCCCGCACGTTCAGCCCGGCCGCCGGCAACACCGTGACACTCGGCTTCACCGCCGCGAACGCCCGCTACCTGCGGGTCGTGATCTCCGCGAACACCGGCTGGACCGCCGCGCAGCTCGCCGAGCTGGAGGTGTACGGCACGGCCACCTCCTCGACCAACCTGGCACTCGGCCGGGCCATGACCGAGAGCGGCCACGCCGACGTGTACGGCGCCGCGAACGCCAACGACGGCAACGCGGCCACCTACTGGGAGAGCCCGAACAACGCGTTCCCGCAGTGGGTCCAGGCCGACCTGGGCGCCGCCACCAGCGTCAACCGGCTCGTGCTGCGGCTGCCGTCCGGCTGGGGCGCGCGCACCCAGACGATCACCGTGCAGGGCAGCACGAACGGCTCCACGTTCGGCACGCTCGTCGCCTCCGCGTCGTACGCGTTCGACCCGGGCGGCGGCAACACGGTGACTGTCACGGTGCCCACCGCGTCCACCCGCTACCTGCGGCTGCTGTTCACCGCGAACAGCGCCTGGCCCGCCGGGCAGCTCGCCGAGCTGGAGGTCTACGGCCCGGCCACCGGCGACACCCAGGCGCCGAGCGCGCCCGGCAACCTCGCGTTCACCGAGCCCGCCACCGACCAGGTGCGGCTGACCTGGACCGCGTCGACCGACAACGTGGGCGTCACCGGCTACGACGTGTACGCCAACGGTGTGCTGCGCACCAGCGTCGGCGGCACCACGCTCACGTACACCGACACCCAGCCGGCCGGGACCACCGTCTCCTACTACGTGCGGGCGCGGGACGCGGCCGGGAACGTGTCGGCGAACAGCAACACGGTCACCCGGACCGGCAACACCGGGGACACGGTCGCGCCCACCGCGCCCGGCACCCTGGCCTACACCCAGCCGGGGAGCGGGCAGATCCGGCTGACCTGGACCGCGTCGACCGACAACGTGGGCGTCACCGGCTACGAGGTGTACGCCAACGGCACGCTGCGCACCACAGTGAGCGGGTCCACGCTCACGTACACCGACACCCAGCCGGACAGCGCCACCGTCTCGTACCACGTCCGGGCCCGCGACGCCGCCGGGAACGTGTCCGCGAACAGCAACACCGTCACCCGCACCGGCAGCACATCCGGTGGCACCAACCTGGCGGTCGGCAAGCCCGCGACCGCGTCGTCGATGGTGCACGTGTTCGCCGCCGCCAACGCCGTCGACAACGACGTCTCCACGTACTGGGAGGGTGCGCCCGGCGCGTACCCGAGCACGTTGACGGTCGCGCTCGGCGCCAACGCGAGCATCAGCGCCGTCGTGGTGAAGCTCAACCCGGACCCGGCGTGGGGCGCGCGCACCCAGACGTTCCAGGTCCTCGGCCGGGAACAGTCCGCGTCCGGCTTCACCAGCCTGGCCGGCTCCGCCACGTACTCCTTCAACCCGAACAGCGCCAACACGGTGACCGTCCCGGTCTCCGCGACCGCCGCCGACGTCCGGCTCCAGTTCACCGCGAACTCCGGCTCCTCCAACGGGCAGGTCGCCGAACTCCAGGTCATCGGCGTCCCGGCGCCGAACCCGGACCTCACCGTCACCGCCGTCACCGCGTCGCCGTCCGCGCCGGTGGAGACCGACGCGATCACGCTGTCCGCCACCGTGCGCAACGCCGGCACCGCGGCCTCCGCCGCCACCGCCGTCACCCTCTACCTGGGTACGACGAAGGTCGGCACCGCCGCCGTCGGCGCGCTCGCCGCAGGCGCGTCGAGCACCGTCTCGGCGAGCATCGGCGTACGCGACGCCGGCAGCTACCAGCTCACCGCGAAGGTCGACGAGTCGAACGCGGTGATCGAGCAGAACGAGGCGAACAACTCCTACACCAGCCCGACCGCGCTGACCGTCAGCCCGGTCGCCAGCTCCGACCTGGTCGCCTCCGCCGTCACCTGGTCACCCGGCACTCCGAGCGCCGGCGCGGCCGTCTCCTTCGCGGTGACGCTGCGCAACCAGGGCACCATCGCGTCGGCCGGCGGCGCGCACGGCATCACGCTGACGGTGCGCGACCAGTCCGGCGCGGTGGTGCGCACGCTCACCGGCTCGTACAGCGGCACGATCGCCGCCGGGGCCACGGCCGGCCCGGTGTCGCTGGGCACCTGGACCGCCGCCAACGGCCGGTACACGGTGCGGGTGGTGCTCGCCGACGACGCCAACGAGCTGCCGGTGAAGCGGCAGAACAACACCAGCGACCGGTCGCTGTTCGTCGGCCGCGGCGCGAACCTGCCCTACGACGCGTACGAGGCCGAGGACGGCGCGACCGGCGGCGGCGCGCAGGTGATCGGCCCGAACCGCACGATCGGCGACCTCGCCGGGGAGGCGTCCGGCCGCCGCGCGGTCACGCTCGACACCACCGGCGCGTACGTCGAGTGGACCACCCGCTCGGCCGCCAACGCCCTGGTGGCCCGCTACTCCATCCCGGACGCGCCGGGCGGCGGCGGGATCGACTCCACGATCAACGTCTACGTCAACGGTGTGCTGCACAAGCCGATGAGCCTCACCTCCAAGCACATCTGGCTCTACGGCGCCGAGGCCGGGCCGAGCGACTCGCCGAGCGCCGGCGCGCCCCGGCACCTGTACGACGAGGCGAACGTGCTGCTCGACACCACGGTTCCGGCTGGTAGCCGGATCCGGCTCCAGAAGGACCCGGCGAACACCACCACGTACGCGATCGACTTCGTCGACACCGAACTGGTGTCGCCGCGCGCCAACCCCGACCCGGCCCGCTACAAGGTGCCGACCGGGTTCAGCCACGCCGACGTGCAGAACGCGCTCGACGCGGTACGGATGGACACCACCGGCACCCTGGTCGGCGTCTACCTGCCCGCCGGCACGTACGAGACGGCGCAGAAGTTCCAGGTGTACGGCAAGGCGGTGAAGGTCGTCGGCGCGGGTATGTGGTTCACCCGGTTCCAGACGCCGCGCAACCAGCAGAACACCGACGCCGGTTTCCGGGTCGAGTCCTCGGCCGGCGGCTCCACGTTCGCCCACCTGGCGTTCTTCGGCAACTACACCAACCGGATCGACGGTCCCGGCAAGGTGTGGGGCGAGCTGAAGGACGTGGACGACCTGACGCTGGACAGCGTCTGGGTGGAGCACACCGTCTGCGCGTACTGGGGGGTGAGCGTGGACGGGCTGACCATCCGGGACAGCCGGTTCCGCAACACCTTCGCCGACGCGGTGAACATGACGAACGGCAGCACGAACAACCTGGTCACCAACTCGGAGGGCCGCTCCAACGGCGACGACGCGTTCGCGCTGTTCTCCGCCACCGACCAGGGCGGCTCCGGCGGCAACCACGGCAACGTGTTCGAGAACCTGACCGCCACGCTGACCTGGCGGGCGGCTGGGCTGGCGGTGTACGGCGGCTACGACAACGTGTTCCGTAACCTCTACATCGCCGACCAGCTCACGTACTCGGGCATCACGATCAGCTCGTTGGACTTCGGCTACCCGTTCGTCGGGTTCGGTGCCAGCCCGCCCACCCGGTTCGAGAACATCTCGCTGATCCGCTCCGGCGGGCACTTCTGGGGCGCGCAGACGTTCCCGGCGATGTGGTTGTTCTCGGCGTCGAAGGAGTTCCGGGGCATCCGGGTGACCGACGTGGACATCGTCGATCCGACGTACTCGGGGATCATGTTCCAGACCAAGTACAACGGCAGCCAGCCGGAGAACCCGATCACCGACACGGTGCTGACGAACGTGTCGATCTCCGGTGCGCGGCGCAGCGGTGACGCGTTCGACGCGAAGTCCGGCTTCGGCATCTGGGTCAACGAGATGCCCGAGGCGGGTCAGGGGCCAGCGGTCGGCGCGGCCACGTTCACCAACCTCCGCCTGACCGACAACTTCCAGGACATCCGCAACACCACGAGCACGTTCACCATCACCCGCAACTGAGATGGAAAAGAAGGGGCCCCTTCAACGCCTCCGGCATTGAAGGGGCCCCTTCTTCACACCCGCGCAGAACGTCGCCCAGTGTCTGGCATGGGCTCGGCGCTGATCGCGCCACTGGCGCGAGCCCTCCGGCTCGACGGAGCGAGTGGACGTCGAGCATGGAGGTTCGGCACTGGTCAACCGGGGTTCGCGAATTCAAACTCCGCTTTTGTCACGACTTCGCAGTGCGGAACTCACCGTCCCGTCGTGACTCATCGCACTGTGCCCGCAACTCCGCCATCCGCAGGATTGACGTCAACCGATCAGCCGGTGGAGGCACCCGACATGGACGAACGGTACGACTCGTACTGCGCGGTCGATCCGCTCTTCTACGACTCGCTGGCCGGCACCACGACCGAGGCCGACGGCTACCTCACCGGTCCGGTGCCGCAGGGCTGGGAGTGCGAGGTCAAGGACGACTGGATGATCCACGGACCGGTCGGCGGATCCCTCCCCGCTCAGGGCTGGAAGATTCACGTGTCCGCCCGGCTGGACAACGCCGAGCGTGTGCTGGCCCGGGTGGCCGACTACTGCCGGCCCCGGGGCATCCCGTTCAAGCATCTGCGCGGCCCGCGCCTGCTGCTCATGCGCAACAGCAAGTACGCCCGGCGTGCCGCCAGCGGGAAGTTCGTCACCGTCTACCCGCGCGACGACGCCGAGCTGGAGCTGACCGCCAAGGAACTTGCCGACCTGCTCGCCGGCGAGACGGGGCCGTACATCCTCAGTGACCTACGCTACGGCGACGGCCCGGTGCACGTCCGCTACGGCGGTTTCGCGGCCCGCTACTGCGTCTCCGCGGACGGCCAGACGGTGCCGGCGATCGAGGGCCCGGACGGCGTCCTGGTGCCTGACCGGCGGGACCCGGTGTTCCACGTGCCGGAGTGGGTGACCCTGCCCGACTTCCTCGCCCCGCACCTGGCCGCCCGCAATGCGGCGACGACGACCGACCTGCCGTACCGGATCGAGAAGGTGATCCACTTCTCCAACGGCGGCGGCCTGTACGAGGCTCGCGACACGCGCACCGGGCAGCGGGTGGTGCTCAAGGAGGCCCGCCCGCACGCCGGCCTGGACGCGACCGGCACCGATGCGGTGACCCGGCTGCGCCGCGAGGCGGAGACGCTGCGCCGGCTGGCCGACGTGCCGCACCTGGTGCGGGTGCACGACGAGTTCAGCTTCGGCGGGCACGAGTTCCTCGCGCTGGTCTTCGTCGAAGGGCGGCCGCTCAACCAGGTGGTGGTCGAGCGGTACCCGCTGGTCCACGCCGACGCCGACCGGGCCGACTACACCCGCTGGGCGCTCGACGTGCACCGCCAGGTCGCGGAGGCGGTCGCCGCCATCCACGCGCACGGCGTCGTCTACGGCGACCTGCACATGTTCAACGTGATGGTGGGCGACGACGGCGCGGTGACGCTCATCGACTTCGAGGTGGCCACCGACGTCGCCGAGGCGACCCGGCCCGCGCTGCGCAACCAGGCGTTCGCCGCGCCGCGCGACCGCACCGGCGTCGACGTCGACCGGTACGCCCTGGCCTGCCTGCGCCTCGCCCTGTTCCTACCGCTGACCGCGATGCTGCGGCTGGTCCCGGCCAAGGCGGCGCACCTGGCCGACGTGGTCGCCGAGAACTTCCCGGTGCCGCGCGAGCTGCTGGACGAGGCGGTCGAGGTGATCGTGCGCGGACGCCGGGCGGACCTGCGCCGCGCCGTCACGATCGACCCGGACGACTGGCCCGGCCTGCGCGACCGGCTCGCCGAGGCGATCACCGCGAGCGCCACCCCGGACCGCGACGACCGGCTCTTCCCCGGCGACATCCGCCAGTTCGCCGGCGCCGACGGCGGGCTCAACCTGGCGTACGGCGCGGCCGGGGTGCTCTGGGCGCTGCACGTCAGCGGCTCCGGCACCGACCCCGCGCACGAGCGGTGGCTGATCGACCGGGCACGCCACCCCGCCTCCGGCAGCCGGCTCGGCCTCTACGACGGGCTGCACGGCATCGCGTACGTGCTGGACCTGCTCGGTCACCGGGACGAGGCGGCGCGCCTGCTCGACCTGTGCCTCGACCAGCCCTGGACGGAGCTGCGCGACGACCTGACCGGCGGGCTGTCCGGCATCGCGTTGAACCTGGCGCACTTCGCCGCGCGCACCGGCGAACGGCGTTACGCCGACGCCGCCCGGCGGGCCGTCGAGGTGGTGGTGGGCCGGCTCGGCGACGTCGACTCGGTCGCGGAGATCAGCGGCGGGCGGCACCCGTACGCGGGGCTGGCCCGGGGCGGAGCCGGCGTGGCGCTGATGCTGCTGCGGATGTACGAGCGGTACGGCGACGACGACCTGCTCGACCACGCGCGCATCGCGTTGCGCCAGGACCTGCGCCGCTGCGTCCGGCGCGACGCCGGGCACCTGGAGGTCAACGAGGGCTGGCGGACCATGCCCTACCTGGCCGAGGGGAGCGTCGGGATCGGGCTGGTGCTCGACCAGTACCTGCGCCACCGGCCCGACGACGACCTGCGCGACGAGGCGGCCGCGATCCGCCGCTGCGCCGACTCCCCGTTCTACGCGCAGTCCGGCCTCTTCGCCGGCCGCGCCGGGATCGTCGCGTACCTCGCCGAGCGGGGCGAGCGGGACGCGGCCCGACAGCAGGCCCGGCTGCTCGGCTGGCACGCCCTGCCGTACCGGGACCGGACCGCCTTCCCCGGGGACCAGCTCCTGCGGCTCTCCATGGACCTGGCCACCGGCACCGCCGGGGTACTCGCCGCGCTCGCCGCGACGCGGCCGGACGACCCGCTCCACCTGCCGTTCCTGACTCCGCTGACCGACGCGACGCGCGTCGCGGGCGCGGACCGGACGGCCACCGACCCCCCGGCTTCCCCGGGGCGACCCCGCACCGACGTGACCGGAAGGAGGTGAATCGACATGGCTCTGCTCGACCTCCAGGGGATGGAGCTGCCGGCCGCCGAGCGTACCGGCGGTGGCAGCCAGGCCAGCCTGCTGCTCTGCGGCGACAGCTCGCTGAGCGTCACCACCTGCAAGTGATCCGTCCGAACACCGACGTCAACGTCACACGAGAGAAGTGAGGAAGCGACATGGCTCTGCTCGACCTCCAGGGAATGGAACTGCCGGCCGCCGAGCGTACCGGCGGTGGCAGCCGCGCCAGCCTGCTGCTCTGCGGCGACAGCTCGCTGAGCGTCACCACCTGCAACTGACGATCAGTCGCTTGGCCCCGGACCGGCGTGAGCCGGCCCGGGGCCCGCGGCCTTGGGAGGACCGATGACCCCCGCCGACCGGCTCGCGCTGCGCGCCGTGTCCTTCGCCGGGTGGTGGACACCGACGTTGGCGGTGCTCGCCGTGGTGGAGGCCGCGGCCGAACTGGCGCTCCCCGCCGTCCTGGGGCGCGCCGTGGACGCCGTGGTCGGCTCCGCGCCGCAGTCGTCGTCCGGCCGGTGGATCGCGTTGGTCGCCGCGCTGGTGCTGGTGCTCATCGGCACGCGGGCGGCCAGTGACTTCGGCAGCGGCGTGGCCGGGGCCCGCTCGGTGGCCTCACTGCGGCACGCCCTGATCCGGCACCTCTTCGCGCTCGATCCGCGCACCGCGGCCCGCCGGCCGGTGGGCGACCTGGTCGGCCGGCTGGTCGGGCAGGTCGCCGACGCCGGGCAGGCCGCGCCGACGGTCGTCCTGGCCGGCAGCGTGCTGCTGCCACCGCTGGGCAGCCTGGTCGCGCTCACCCTGATCGACCCCTGGCTCGGCCTGACCTTCGTGGTGGGACTGCTGCTCCTGGCACTGCTGTTGCGGCGCTTCGTCAGCGAGGCGTCGGACGCGGTCGCCGGCTACCAGCGGGCGCAGGGGGATCTGGCCGGGCGGCTCGTCGAGGCGCTCGCCGGCGCGCGGACGATCGCCGCCGCCGGCACCGCCGAGCGGGAGGTCGACCGGGTGCTCGCTCCGCTGCCGCAGCTGCACCGCCACGGCGTACGCACCTGGCGGGTGCTGGCCGGGGCGTCCGCCCGGGGCGCGCTGCTGAACCCGTTGCTGCAACTGGCGGTCGTGGCGGTCGGCGGGTGGTCGCTGGCGGCCGGGCGGCTGACCCCCGGGGAACTGCTCGCCGCCCTCCAGTACGCGGCGATCGGCGCCGGGCTGGGCGCCGCGATCGCCGCTGTCAACACCGCCGTGCGGGTACGCGCCGGCTGCGCCCGGGCCGCCGAGATCCTCGACGAACCGGCCCGCCGGTACGGTGCCCGGGACCTGCCGCCCGGGTCAGGGCGGCTGGATCTGTGCGGGGTGCAGGTCCGCGGTGACGACGGCCGGCCGCTGCTCGACCGGGTCGACCTGCGGGTGCCGGGCGGGACGCTGCTCGCCGTCGTCGGCCCGTCCGGTGCCGGCAAGTCCCTGCTCGCGGCAGTGGCCGGCCGGCTGCGGGACCCGGACGCCGGCGAGGTACGCCTGGACGGTGTGCCGCTGCGCCAGTTGACGCCGGCGGCGCTGGGCCGGGCGGTCGGCTACGGCTTCGAGCGACCGGTGCTGGTGGGGGAGACCGTCGGCGCGGCGGTCGGCTGCGGCGCCGACCCGGTGCCGCTGACCCGCGCGGCCCAGGTCCACGACGTCGTGCGGCTGCTGCCCGAGCGATACCGCACCCCGCTGGCCGGGCTGGCCCTCTCCGGCGGGGAGCGGCAGCGCCTCGGCCTGGCCCGCGCGTTGCGGGCCGAGCGGCTGCTGATCCTCGACGACGCGACGTCCAGCCTGGACACGGTCACCGAGCACAAGGTGGTGGGCGCGCTCACCGGCCCGGACGACCGGCGTACCCGGGTGGTGGTGAGCCACCGGGTCGGCACCGCGGCCCGCGCGGACCTGGTGGCCTGGGTGGAGGGCGGCCGGGTGCGGGCGGTGGCCCCGCACGAGGTGCTCTGGGCCGATCCGGCCTACCGGGCGGTGTTCCGGTCGTGACCTCGGTGGGCGCGACCGTCCGCGCCGCGCTGTCGGCGCGGCGTGGGCCGCTGCTGCGCCTGGCCGGCTGGTCGCTGGCCGAGGCGCTGCCGGCGGCGTTGACCGGCCTGCTGACCGCCCGTGCCGTGGACGACGGCTTCCTGGCCGGCCGGCCAGGCGTCGGGCTGCTCTGGCTGGGGCTGCTGGCGGTCGCGGTGCTCGTCGGCGCGCTCGGCACCCGGCAGGCGTACGGGCTGCTGGGCGAGGTGGTGGAGCCGTTCCGCGACGACCTCCTGCGGCGGGTGGTGGCGGGGGCGCTGGCCGGCGCGACGGACGGTCGGGCCGACGACGCGGCAGTGACCCGGTTGACCCACCAGGTGGAGATGGTCCGGGACACCTGGGCCGGCCTGATGATGGTGGTCCGGGGCTTCGTGTTCGCCGCCGGGGCCGCCGTGGTCGGCCTCTTCTCCCTGGCCGCCCCGGTCGCGCTGCTGGTGGCCGGGCCGGTGCTGGCCGGTCTCCTGCTCTTCGCGGCGGCGCTGCCGGCGATGGTCGCCCGCCAGCGCGAGTACGTCCTGGCCGGTGAGCGGCTCGGCCGGGACGCGATCGTGGCGGTGGCCGGCCACCGTGACGTCACGGTGAGCGGGTCCGGGGACCGGGTCGTCGGCTGGCTCGGGGGTCACGTCGACGCGCAGGCCCGGGTGGAGCGGCGCCTGGCCGTCATGGCTGCCGCGCGGAGCCTGAGCCTGGCCGTCGGTGGCTGGCTCCCGGTGCCGCTGCTGCTGCTGGCCGGCCCGTGGCTGCTGCGGCAGGGCCTCGGGCCGGGGGCGCTGCTCGGGGCGCTGGTCTACGTCGTGCGTGGCATCCAGCCGGCGCTGCACACGCTGTTCCAGGGGGTGGCCGCCGGCGGCCTCCGCTTCGTGGTCACCCTGGACCGGCTGCTGCGCACGTGCGTACCCCCGCCGGGGTCGGAGGGCGCGGCGGTCGCGTCGCCGCGCGACCCGGCCGCACCCGCGCTGTCGCTACGGGCGGTGACCTTCCGGTACGGGCCGCACGCCGAGCCGGTGCTGGACGGCTTCGACCTGACCGTGCCGGCCGGCGATCACCTGGCGATCGTCGGTGCGAGCGGAATCGGCAAGTCCACTCTCGCCGGTTTGATGGCCGGGGTGCTGCGTCCGGAGTCGGGCTCGGTCCACGTGTCGGGGACGTCGACCGCCGAGGCGGGCGCCGCCGAGCTGGCGGCCCACCGGGTGCTGATCCCGCAGGAGGCGTACGCGTTCACCGGCACGGTCCGGGACAATCTTCGCTATCTGCGGCCCGGCCTCGACGACGCGGCCGTCCTCCGGGCGGCGGACCGGTTGGGGCTGGCCGACCTGCTGGCCCGGCTCGGCGGCCTCGACGCGACGCTGCGGGCGGCCGACCTGTCCGCCGGGGAGCGCCAGCAGGTGGCCCTGCTCCGCGCCTGGCTCTCGCCGGCGCCGCTGGTCATCCTCGACGAGGCGACCTGCCATCTGGACCCCGCCACCGAGGCGCGCCTGGAAGCGGCCTTCGCCGCCCGACCCGGCACCCTCGTAGTGATCGCGCACCGCATCAGCTCGGCGGCACGTGCCCGCCGGGTGCTGCTGCTCGACGGCGGGCACGCCCATCTGGACAGTCACCGGGGACTGCTGGCCGTCTCGGCGGCCTACCGGGAGCTGGTGGGCCACTGGGCGGGCGGCGGGTCAGATCCAGCCGGACTCGCGGGCGAGCCGCACGGCTTCCAGGCGGGTCCGCGCCCCGGTCTTCGCCATGACGTGGGACAGGTGGTTGCGGACCGTTCCGGGTGAGACGCCCAGCTTCTGGGCGATCTCCCGCACCGGGAGGCCCTCGGCCGCGACGTCGAGCACCTCCCGCTCGCGTGGGGTCAGCGGATCGTCGGCGACGTCGAGCGCGGCGACAACCAGGTCCGGGTCGAGCACCGGCTGACCGCCGGCGACCTGCCGGACCCCGTCGGCGATCCGCTCCGGTGGCACGTCGCGGTCGAGGAAGCCGATCCACCCGTGATGCTCGGCGAGTACCGCCCGCATCCGTGCGGCGTGACGCCGGTCCACCAGCACCAGCACCCGGCCGCCGTGGTTGTCGTCGGCCGCGGCCGCGAGCGGGGCCAACCGCTCCACCGGTACGACGTCGACGTCCACGACGACGACGTCCGGGCGCTCCTGCAGGAGCGCGGCGTGGACGGCGTCGGCGGTGTCCGCCTCAGCGACGACATCGATGTCGCCCTGTGCGGACAGCAGGTGGGCGAGCGCCCCGCGGACCAGCCGTCCCTCGAGGGCGAGCAGCGTGCGGACCATCTCGACTCCCAGCCACGGCCCCCCGCCTTCCTGACGTAACGTAAACATGCGATAACGAGCCGTCAGGAATCTTAGGGAAATCACTGTCTCGGCGACACCCGCCCGCGCGTGTCGTCAGATCCAGCCGGCGTCCTGCGCGCGCTGCACCGCTTCCCACCGGTTCCGCCCGCCGGTCTTGCGCAACAGGCTGGACACGTGGTTGCGGACCGTGCCCGGGGCGAGGTGCAGCAGCGCGGCGATCTCCCGGCTCGGCAGGCCCTTCGCGGCGACGGCGGCAACCTCACGTTCCCGGTCGGTGAGCGGGTTGACCACGGTGTCGAGGGCGGCGAGCGCGGTCACCGGGTCGGTGGTGCGGCGTCCCTCGGCGACCGCCCGCAGCCGGGCGAGCATCTCCTCCGGCGGTACGTCCTTGGCGACGACCGCGCGGGCGCGCAGCCGCAGCGCCGACCGCAGCATCCGGGCCGTCGGCCGGTCCGTCAGCACCACGACCGCGCAGTCCGGCACCGCGGCGCGCAGCGCCGGCACCACTGTCGACATCTCGTTCTCGGCGGTGAGGTCGACCAGGACGAGATCGGGGTGGGAACCGGCGAGGCGGCACATGTCGTCGGGGTCGGCGGCGCACTCCCGCACCACCTCGAAGTCGGCTGCCGCCGCGACCACTCCGGCCACGAGCGTGCGACACAGCCCCGGTTTGCCGAGCACGGCCACCCGAACCGCCGCGGCGGATCCGTGTGGAGTATCACTCACGGGACCACTGTGCCCGAGGCGGACGGCACCGGTAACCCTACTCGGCCGTATGGTCGCGGTGTTCCCGTCATGTGGGCGGAGGCCCCGTCGCCCGGGTCGGAGTGTCCGGGATGGACGGAACCTGGGCTCGTCAGTGGGGGAGGGCGGTGGACAGGCGGCGGACCGCCTCGTCCATCTGCTGTGGAGGGGTGGCGGCATAGGTGAGGCGCAGGTGCGGGGCGGGGGGTTCGGCGGCGTACCAGGGGCGGCCGGGGAAGACGGTGACGCCGGCCGCGGCGGCTGCCGCTGTCACCGCTACGTCGTCGGTGCCGTCGGGCAGCCGTACCCACAGGTGCAGGCCACCGCGCGGGACGTCGCGCGGGGCCAGCGACGGCAGGTGCCGGTCCAGCGCGGCGAGCAGCGCCTCCCGGCGGGCCCGCAGTTGTACGCGCAGCGTGCGGCGGTGCCGGTCCCAGGCCGGCGCGGTGAGGAACTCCACGGCGGCCTGTTGCAGCGGCCCGGCGACGAAGAGGTCGTCGAGCAGCCGGGCGGCCCGCAGCCGTGCCCCGGCCGGTCCCCGCGCGCCGATCGCGGCGATCCGCAGGCCGGGTGCTGTGGACTTGGTGAGTGAACGCAGGTAGACGACGTGCCCGTCCGGGTCGTCGGCGGCCAGGGGTGGCGGTGCCTCGCCGTCGACGGTGAGGTCGCGGGCGTAGTCGTCCTCGACCAGGAACGCTCCGGCCTCGCGGACCGCGTCGGCGACCTGGGCGTGCCGGGCGGGGGAGAGCGTCGCGCCGTGCGGATTGGCGTAGAGCGGCTGGCAGTAGAACAGGCGGGCGCCGGTACGGGCGAACGCGGCGGCGAGCTGGTCGGGGCGTACCCCGTCGGTGTCGGCGGGGACGGGCACCACCCGCAGCCCGGCGGCGCGCGCGGCGGCGAGCGCGCCCAGGTAGGTGGGGGACTCGACCAGCACCGTGTCGCCGGGCGTGGTGAGCGCCCGCAGCGTCGAGGAGAGCGCCGCCTGGCCGCCCGGGCAGATCACCATGTCCTCGGCGCGCAGGCCGCCACCCGCCTCGCGGGCGAACCAGGCACGCAGGTCGAGGCGCCCTTCGACCGGGCCGCGCTGCCAGGCGGCGGGCTGCCGGGCCGCGCGGGCGAGCGCCGCACCGAGCGCGGTAGCCGGCTGGAGGTCCGGGTCCAGGTAGCCGCCGGTCAGCGGGATCGCGCCTGCCGGCGGTAACGCCAGCAGCGCCTGCATCTCCTCCTCACCGCCCCGCCGCGAGCCCAGTGCGACCGTCTGCCACGACAGGTCCGCCCGCGGCGGGTCGGCGCGCCGGGCGGCCACGTACGCGCCGCGACCCGGCCGGGTCTCCACCAGCCCGTCCGCGACGAGCCGCCGGGTCGCCTCGGCGACTGTCACGGGGGAGACGTGATGGTGCGCGGTCAGCTCCCGTACCGACGGCAGCCGCGTGCCGGGGGCGGCGTCAGCGGCCAGCGCACCCAGATGCCGGACCACACGGTCGATAGCGCTACCATCGTTCATGACGGCACAGAGTAGCGCTACTGCGCGCACGACGGTAACGGTGAGACCGGGCGCCGGGATCGCCCTCGGCGCGCTGGGTGTGCTGGCCTTCAGCATGTCGCTGCCGGCCACCCGCGTCGCGGTGCACACACTCGACCCGTGGTTCGTCGCGTTCGGACGGGCGGTCGGCGCGGCGCTGCTCGCGTGGGGCTACCTGCGGCTGACCGGCGCGCCGCGCCCCACCCGGGACCAGTGGCGACGGCTGTCGATCGTCGCGCTCGGCGTCGTGGTCGGCTTCCCGCTGTTCACCTCGCTGGCGCTCACCACGCAGACGTCGGCACACGGCGCGGTGGTCGTCACGGTGCTGCCCGCCATGACCGCCGTGTTCGCGGTGCTGCGGGCCGGCGAACGGCCGCCGCCGCTGTTCTGGATCGCCAGCGCCGCCGGTCTGGCGCTGGTGCTCGCCTTCCTCGCCGCCGGCGGCTCGATGCGCGGCGCGCTGTCCGCGGCCGACGTGTTCCTGCTCGCCGCCGTGGTGCTCTGCGGCCTCGGGTACGCCGAGGGCGGCAGACTGGCCCGCGAACTCGGCGGCGCCCGCACGATCTGCTGGGCGTTGCTGCTGTCGCTCCCGGTCACCGTGCCGGTCACGGCGGTGGCCGCTCTCGTCCACCCTCCGCAGGGCGGCGTCGCCAACTGGGCCGGGTTCGGCTACCTCACAGTGGTGTCGATGTTCCTCGGCTTCTTCGCCTGGTACGCCGGGCTGGCCCGGGGCGGCATCGCCAAGGTCGGCCAGATCCAGCTCGTCCAGCCGGTGCTCACGCTGATCTGGTCGGCAGTGCTGCTGGGCGAGGCGGTCACGCCCGGCGCGCTGGTGGTGGCGGGGGCGGTGCTCGCCTGCGTCGTGCTCATCCAGCGCACCCGGGGCGGCGCCACACCGGCGCGCGCCCCGGGCGGGCCGTCCTCAGCGGACCGGCTCGCCCCGAGCGGGGCGTCCTCAGCAGGGCGCGATGGTGCCGGTCACGCCGGAGACGTACGCGTGGCTGATGAAGTGTCCTGACGCGAGGCGGTTCCACTGGGTGGTGGTCCGGTACGGGCCGCTCACCGACTGGCCGACGACCGAGCACTCGATCGGCACGTTGGCGTAGGTGGCCGCCAAGCCGACGACGGGGTTGCTCGTGCTGGGGCCGGACCGGATGTTGAGCGGGCCGCTGCCGATCCGGCCCCGGGTGCCGGTGCCGGTCCAGAGGTAGGCGACGTCGACCCAGGCGTTGTCGGTCAGCAGCAGGCCGTCCCAGAACGTGCCGTCGGCGAGGTCGATGCCGGCCGGGCTGCCCACCGTGCGCCCGAACTGGTCCCGGCCGCCGTTGTAGCCGCTCTGGTACGCGGCCTGGGCCTCGGGCCGGCCCTGCGGCAGGTCCTTCCACATCTCCCGGGTGCTGCTGGGGTTCCAGTAGTCGTCCCTGGTGTTCCACGGTCCGATGTCCCAGACCGGCGCGTACTCGCAGCGACTGCGGGTGGTGGTGCAGACCCGCACGGCGTAGTCGCCGGTGTTCTTCGGCGCGAGGCCGCGGGCCGACGGCAGCGCGACGAAGTGGTCCCGCGAGACGATCACGTGCCCGTTGGCGGTGGTGCCGCCGACCAGGCCCTCGCGGGTGGCGTACACCCGGTAGGTGAGGCCCGGGGTGGCGGCCGTGACGGCGGCGACCGAGTCGGCGACGAGCCGTACCGTGCGCAGGGTGGGCGTGGCGGACGGCCGTTCGGCGGTGAGCGCCACCCGGATCTGCACCCGGGTGACGGGCTGGTCGAAGACGGCCTCGCCGGACACGGACCGCCACTCGGTCCACGCGCCCGACCGCCAGCCGCGCGCCGCCACCTCGACGGCGCCGCCCCGGCCGGTTGTCGCGGCGATGTCGGCCCGGACCCGGTTGGCCGGCACGGCGAGCGGGTGGGGCGCGGTGACGAGCATGCCCTCGGCCGCCTGCCGGCGCTGGGCGGCCGGTCGGCTCGCCGCGCCGGCGAGGCGCAGTCCGGCGCCGGACCAGCGGACGTTGACGTCGTCGGAGTCGACGACCGTGAGGTCGGCGTTCCACGTGTTGCCGGTGACAGCCGGTTCCGCCAGGGGAGCGGCGGGCGCCGGCGAGACGGCCAGGACGGCGGCGATCGCGCCGGCGACCGCCGCCAGCGGGCGGCTCGTGCGGGGGTGGTGCATGGGCGCTCCTCGTGAGGGCATGAAGTAGACGAACTTCGATCTCTGGGTGACGTGCAGGCAACCATCGATCACGCACCCCGTCAAGACGCCGCCCCGCGCGCCCGGACGCCCCGAACAGTGCAAAAAACCTGCAAACGCCAGCTCTTGCCTTCCTGGAAAGCGCTTTCATACGATTGCGTTACATCGATGTTTCATGTGCGATCCGGGCATCGCAGATGAACGACATTCGCCGGCGACGCGCCTGATCGCGTCGCGGCTCCTCATTATTCCCATT
Source organism: Micromonospora sp. CPM1 (assembly GCF_023896895.1). Lineage (NCBI taxonomy): Bacteria > Bacillati > Actinomycetota > Actinomycetes > Micromonosporales > Micromonosporaceae > Micromonospora > Micromonospora sp. CPM1. The sequence goes on along the minus strand of NZ_JAMHIU010000024.1, from coordinate 63,205 downwards.
CGGTGACTGCCGCTGCTCGGCGGCAATTCCCGCATGCTCGAAAAAGGAATGAGGCGACATGAGAAGACCAGTCGCGCTGCGACTCCACGCGGCACTGGCCACGGCGGTCGTGGGAATCGCCGTCGCCGTGGTGCTGCCGTCCCCGCAGGCGTCGGCGGCGGCCGGCAGCGCCACCGGCTACGCCACCCAGAACGGCGGCACCACCGGCGGCGCGGGCGGGCAGACCGTACGCGCCACCACCGGCACCGCCATCCACGCCGCGCTGTGCGGCCGGGCCAGCAGCAGCACCCCGATCATCATCGAGGTGACCGGGACCATCAACCACGGCAACACCAGCAAGGTCTCCGGATCGAGCTGCAACACCGCCGACGGCGTGATCGAGCTGAAGCAGATCAGCAACGTCACCATCATCGGCGTGGGCAGCGGCGCCGTCTTCGACCAGCTCGGCATCCACATCCGCGACTCCCGCAACATCATCATCCGCAACGTGACGGTGCGGAACGTCAAGAAGTCCGGCTCGCCCACCTCCAACGGCGGCGACGCGATCGGCATGGAGAGCAGCGTCCGCAACGTGTGGGTCGACCACGTCACGCTGGAGGCGTCCGGCGGGGAGTCCGAGGGCTACGACGGCCTGTTCGACATGAAGGACGACACCCAGTACGTGACGCTGTCGTACAGCATCCTGCGCAACTCCGGCCGCGGCGGCCTCATCGGGTCCAGCGAGAGCGACCGCGGCAACGGCTACATCACGTTCGAGCACAACCTGTACGAGAACATCGACTCCCGTACGCCGCTGCTGCGCGGCGGCATCGCCCACATGTTCAACAACCACTACAACGGGCTGCACGAGTCGGGCATCAACTCCCGGGCCGGCGCGCGGGCCAAGGTGGACAACAACTACTTCCGCAACTCCAAGGACGTGCTCGGCACGTTCTACACCAGCGAGCGCGGCACCTGGCAGGTCAGCGGCAACATCTTCGACAACGTGACCTGGTCCTCGCCCGGCAGCGACAACTACCCGGCGGGTCCGAACGTGACCTCGACGACCACCGTGAGCGTCCCGTACTCGTACCGGCTCGACGCGGCGAGCTGCGTGCCGGACATCGTGCGGCAGACGGCGGGCGCCAACACCGGCCTGCGGGTCTCCGACGGCAACTGCACGCCGCAGTCTCCGGCGCCGACCACGCCGGGGCCGACCACGCCCGCACCCACCACGCCGCCGCCCGGGACGACCACCCCGCCGCCGTCCGGCGGGACCAACCTGAGCCTCGTCTCCGGCGCCGGCGCGGACGGGTCCAGCAAGGCCGACGGCACCAGCTACGGCAACGTGCGCGACGGCAACCTGAGCACGTACTGGTCGCCGTCCGGATCGACCGGCACCGTCTCGATCAAGTGGGGCTCGGCCACCACCGTGTCCCGCGTGGTCATCCGCGAGCCGTCGGGCACCTCGGGTTCGATCGGGTCGTGGCAGCTCGTCAACAACGACACCGGCGCGGTGCTCGCCTCCGGCAGCGGGGCCGGCCAGATCACGTTCGGCGCGACCTCGCTGAAGAAGATCAACTTCAAGATCAACAGCTCCGGCGGTACGCCGAGAGTCGGCGAGTTCGAGACGTACGCCAGTTAGCAGTCACACACGAGCGGGGGCGGCCGATCCGGCCGCCCCCGCCCTCGTGCGTGTCCCCGGTCAGAGGGTGAGCACGACCGTGGAGATGCTCCGCGCGCCGACGTTCACCGTCACCTGGTTGCCGTTCACGCCCACCGGCTGGCTCGCCGCGCTGGCGTTCTGCGACGTGGCCACGTACTCCGCCCGGCTCACGTTCTGCGGCGCCTGGATGACCGCGTTGTTCACCGCGCTGGTCGAGCGGTTGAGGATCACCAGCGTGACCTTCCCGTCGCCGGAGTAGGCGGTCACCTCCAGCGGCGACGCCTTCGAGCTCTTGGTCAGGGCGACCCGCTGGTAGCCGGGCCGCACGTACTTCGCGTACTGCGAGAACGCGTACCCCCGCTTGAGCGGCGCCCCCGCCACGGTGCCGTACGCGGACTCCCCGTCACCGATGAACGAGTAGTAGCGCTTGCCGTACCACCAGACGTACGCGCTCCAGTTCGACTCCATCGACTTGTGCACGGTGCGCATGATGTCGTCGAGCGTCTCGTTCCAGACCGTGGCGTTGGCCGGGTTGCCCCAGATGTTGGAGCCGCCGCCGTCGGCCTCGTGCAGGTTCCACTCGGTCATCCACACCGGCTTGTTGTACTGCTGCGCCAGCGTGTACGGCTTCAGCCGGCCGGACGCCTCGGTGCCGTACAGGTGACCGCCGATGTAGCCGATGTTGTTGCGGGCCGCCGCGTCGTTGAGCGTCGGGTCGGTGTACCCGTAGTTGAGGTTCACCGCCTCGGCGACCATCAGCTTGGTGTTCTGCACCTTGGCGCCCTGCTCCCGCACGAAGGTCTGGAGTTCGGTGCCGCTCCAGTCCATCGAGTCGTAGTCCGGGTGCCAGTCCGGCTCGTTCTGCACTGACGTGACGTCGATCGTCACGCCCTGGTTGCGCATGTACTGGACGTAGCTGTTGAGGTGGCCGGCGTAGTCGTCGTAGTAGTCGGTGCGCAGCTTGCCACCGTTGATCCGGCTGTTGTTCGTCTTCCAGGCCGCCGGGGCGGTCCACGGCGACGCCATGATCTTCACGTTCGACCCGTACGACTTCGCCGTCCGCAGCGCGCTGACCTGGGTGCCCCACTCGCCGGACACCGGCGAGATGCCGGTACGCACGATGGACAGGCCGAGCTGGTTGGGACCGAGCCCGACGAGCGTCTGCGTCTCCGCCGTCGACCAGGCGCCGCCCCAGATCGACACCGCGGCGCCGAACCCGTCGATCGTCTGGTAGCGGCTGGCGGTGTTGACGGTGATGTCCGCCGCCCCGGTGGGCGGCGGGCTGCTGGGTGAGGTGGTCGGCGAACTCGTCGGGGAGGTGGACGGCGACGTGGACGGCGACGACGTCGGCGTCGTGCCGCCGGTGCAGGTCACCCCGTTGAGCGCGAAGCTGGTCGGCGCCGGGTTGCTGCTGGTCCAGGCGCCGTTGAAGCCGAACGACGTGGTGCCGTTCGTGGGGATGGACCCGTTGTAGTCGACGTTGCGGGCGCTGACCGCCGCCCCGCTCTGCGTCACCGTGGCGTTCCACGCCTGGGTTACTGTCTGACCGGCGGCGTAGGACCAGGTGAGCGTCCAGCCGTTGACCGGGTCACCGAGGTTGGTGACAGTGACGTTCGCGCCGAAGCCGCCCTGCCACTGCGACGACACGGCGTAGGTGACCGCGCAGCCGGCGGCCGCCGCCCCGGCCGGCAGCGCCGCTGCCGTCGCGGTGGAGGCCAGCAGGACGGCCCCGGCCGAAAACACCGCGGTACGGGTGGTTCTGTGCCTTCTCATGCGACCTTCTCTCCTGGACGGTCCGGCTCAGCGCTGGAGGGTGAGCAGTCCGGGGCGGTAGGGAAGGAGGCCGTAGTCGCCGCCGGAGTTGGGGGAGCGGCCCTGGTAGAGCAGTTGGAGGTTGCAGGGGTCGACGGTGAAGGTCTGGTCCGCGGTGGTGCGGATCAGTTCGCCGTGGCTGATGTCGTTGGTCCAGGTCGCGCCGCTGTTGACCTTGCCCGCGAACGGGTTGCTCTCGGTGGCGGCCTGCGGGGTCCACGAGCCGCCCAGGCTGGTGGCGGTGAACGAGCGGAAGTAGCGGCCCTGGGAGCCGATGGCCTCGACGATCATCAGGTAGCGGGTCTGGCCCTGCAGCTTGTAGACCTGCACGGCTTCGAACAGGTTGTTCGTCGAGTCCGACATGATGGTCGTGTAGTTGGAGCCGAAGCTGCCGGGGAAGTTGCTCAGCGGCATGCTGGAGCGGTAGATCTTGCCGTTGTCACCGGCGAAGAACAGGTACATGTTCTGGTCGTCGGCGATCAGCGTCTGGTCGATCGGGCCGGTACCGGAACCGGAGATGCTGCCGGTGAACAGCGGCTGCGCCGACGACCACCCGTTCGGGTTCGTCGGGTTCGTCGAGGTCCGGTACGAGAACGCGGTCGGCCCCCACTGGTAGGCCAGCACCCAGATGTTGCGCGGCGCGAAGTAGAACAACGTCGGCGCCACAGTCCCCGACGACATCGCGTTCTGCGACGCCGAAGCCATCTGCGACCAGTTCGAGAACAACCCGAAGTTCATCGACCCCCACGACGACCCGGTGTCGTGCGTGGTCGCGTACACCAGGTGCTGCCCGTTGTAGGGCACCACTGTGAAGTCCTTCAGCGACACCCAGCCCGAGCGCGGCTGCGCCAACGCGCCCGTGGACGACCACCGGTACGACGACGGCAGGCTGCACGTGTTGCCCGGCGGCGGCGTCGTGGGCGGTGCGGTGGTCGGCGGCGCCGTGGTGGGCGGCGCGGTGGTGGGCGGCGCGGTGGTGGGTGTGCCGGTCGGGCCGCCGGTCGGCGTGGTGGTGCCGCCGGTGCAGGTCACCCCGTTGAGCGCGAAGCTGGTCGGCACCGGGTTGCTGCTGGTCCAGGAGCCGTTGAAGCCGAACGACGTGGTGCCGCTCGTCGGGATGGACCCGTTGTAGTCGACGTTGCGGGCGGTGACCGCCGCTCCGCTCTGGGTCAGGCTCGTGTTCCACGACTGGGTCACCGTCTGCCCGGCGCCGAACGACCACGTCAGCGTCCAGCTCGACACCGGGTCGCCGAGGTTCGTGACGGTGACGTTGGCGCCGAAGCCGCCCTGCCACTGCGACGAGATCGCGTAGTTGACCGAGCAGCCCGCGGCGGCGGCCCCGGCGGGCAGCGCCACGGCGACCGACGCCGCCGCGAGCAGCGCGGCACCGGCCGACGCCAATATGGCATTGACTGGCCTGGATCTGGACATGGATTGACCTCCTGCGGGGGCGGCGGCTCTGGCATTGGCGGTGGCGATTGTGTTGTGAGCGTTAACAGCCGCGTCAGGGATGTTACGGGAGCGCTCCCACGCACTCAACAACCCATTTCCGCACCCACCGCACCAGCCCCCACTGACCGCGCCCACCCCCGCGCCCACCCCGCGCCCACCCCGCGCCCACCCCGCGCTCACCCCGCGCTCATCCCGCCCGTCCGCGCGCCGGGGCGCGCCCATACCCGTTGATCATGAAGTTGACCGCGCTCAATGCGGACAAATCCGCGGTCTAACTTCATGATCAACGGGGTGAGGCGGGGTGGGTGGGGTCAGGCGGGGGTGCAGGGGGTGTTCTCTGTGGTGCAGGCCGTGGGGGCGTTGTGTGAGGGGTCGGGGTCGCGGACGTCGAAGCGGATGGTGGCGGACTCGCCGCCCGGCAGCGCGCTTCCGGTGAACGTGACCACCGGGCCGTCCTGTGTGGCCTCGGCTCCGCTCACGCTGCCCACTGTGGCGCCGTCGTGCAGCGTCACGGTGACCGTCCAGGTCGGGCGTGGTGCCGGGCCGGGATTGCGCAGCACCACCTCGCCCCGGTAGCCGAAGACCCGGTCGGTGACCGTCTCGTACGTGGCGCTCAGCGGCGCCACCACCACGGTCGAGGGCGTCGGGCTCGGCGTACGGCTGGGGGTGGGTGACGGCGTCGGCGAGGGCGACGCGCTGCGGCGGCTGGCACTGGGTGTGGGCCGCGCGGTCGTGGGCCGGGCGGAGGGCGCGGCGCTGGACGGCATGACCAGCGACGTCGTGGGCGCCGGCGCGGCCGGTGCGGGCGGCTCGCCGGCGGTAGCCCACACCGTCGCCCCGGCCGCGGCGGCGATCAGCGTCACCACCCCGGCCGCCAGCAGCACACGGCGCCGCCCGGGCCGGCGCTGGTCGTCGCCGAGCAGCCGGACCACTGGTAGTTCGGCGGTCAGTCCGCCCTCGGCGCGGCGCAGGTCGACGTTCTGGAACGCCAGCCAGTCGAGGATCGCCGGGAGCCGTCCGGTCACGGCCTGCTCGTGTTGCTCGGCGCGGGCGTCGGCGTCCCAGTCGCCCTCCTCGAGCACCTCGCGCACGGACAGCCGGGTGCCGTGGGCGGTGGGGGTCAGGTCGCAGGCGAGGCGGGTGGCCCGGCCGGCCTCCCGGCAGCGGACGACCAGCCGGTCCGGCGCCCGCAGCTCGACGGTCTCCACCTCGGTGTCGCCGTCGTAGCCGGGCAGCGCGGCGGTGGCCAGGATCCACCGGTCGGACCCGGGCGCGCTGTCGGCGAACCACTTGGCCAGCAGCGCGCGTTCCGTGAGCGCCCGCCAGATCCGGGCGGGCGGGTGGAACAGGTCGACCTCGGTGACGATCTCGATCACGCGGAGACTCTAGGGCCTGTGTCAAGGTCGGTGCGGGGCGCCGTCGCCGCCGTCGCGCCAGCGGGCCCGCCAGGCGGCCTCGCTCTCCTCGGCGCTGGCCTTCTCCTCGTGCATCAGCCGGCGCAACGCGACCCGGGAATCGGCGAAGATCACCAGCTCGGCCGCCACCAGGGCCACGCAGATCGCGGTGAGCAGTCCCAGCGCGCCGAGCGCCGGCAGGTGCCGGCCGACCGGCAGCGCCGCGGCGAGCAGGGCCAGGGCCCCGACCCGGGTCCAGGACAGCGTCCCCAGCGCCCGCCACTGGAACGCGATGTTGGCGGCGAGATAGACGAGCACGCCACCGAAGAGCAGTGGCACCGCCGGCCCGTGGCCGCGCTCCATCGGGCCGCCCGCCGGGTCGGTGACGATCCGGACCAGTTCCTCGGCGCCGATCGCGAACAGGATCACCCCGGCGATCATCGGCAGGTAGAGGTAGGCGTACGCGTCGCGGGCCAGCGTCACCCGCGCGTGGCCCTGGGCGGCGTGCAGCGCGATCCGGGCGGCCGGGCCGATCATGTCGAAGTGCGCCCACCAGAGCGCCGCGGTGAACAGGATGCCGAAGATCGCCGCCGGGATCGCCGGCCAGGTCACGGCCTGGCCGAGCAGGTTGCCGCCGACGCCGACCGAGATGACCGACTCGCCGAGCGCGATGATCAGGATCAGGTCGTACCGTTCGGTCCAGTGCTCGGCCGAGGTGATCTTCCAGCCGTCGGTGCCGGCCAGCAGGCCGCTGCTGTACTGGATGGCCACCACCGCGATCCACAGCCCGTCGCGCAGCCACGGGCCGACCTCCGGCGGTACGCGCGGCGGCAGCAGCGCCGCCACCAGCAGCAGGGTGGCGGTGACCAGCGCCTCGGGCAGGAACAGCCGCAGCTTGCGCCGGGCCGGCGGATCGTCGCCGGTGGCGTACCAGTACAGCGCGGTGTGCACGACCCGGATCACCACGTAGCTGATCGTGACCAGGATCGGCCCGGCGCTGCCCTTGTCCAGGTCGCCGAAGGTCTGCGGCAGCGCGAGCGCGAACGTGAACAGCGCGATCATGCCGACCACCATGAGGATCGGCACGAAGCCCTCGCCGAGGCGCAGCCGGGCGGCGACCGCGCTGTGCACCACCCAGCACCACCAGAGCACGGCGAGCACCAGCAGCGCGTGCAGCAGCTGCCGCGGGGTCACGTTCGCGGCGGTGGCGCGCGTGATGATGAAGAAGGACACCACGAAGACGAGGTCGAAGAAGATCTCGAACCGGTCGACCCGGGTGGCGGGGGCGACGCCGGTCGCCGGCCCGAGCCCCTTGCGCCACCGGTCGCCACCCACCGGGCGAGTGTGTCAGCCCAGGTCAGACGGGGTGCCGCTTTCGCCGGCCATTCCACCGCTCCGACGGGGGAGCGGCGAGCCGGTGCCCGCTCAGCCGGCAGTCGGTGCGGCTTGGGCGAGCACGTCGCGCAGCACGTCGCGCAGCGACCGCCCCGGGTGCTCCAGCCACTCGTGCGCCGCGATCCGCAGGGACGCGAGGAACGTCGCGGCGACGATCCGGGCCCGCAGCGCCGCGTCGGGTCCGGTCAGCCGGCGGGTCAGCTCCGCGGCCATCTCCCGCTCCAGGGCCGCGTACGCTCCGACCTGGTGGGCGGCCAGGCTCGGGTGGCCGTGCAGCCGGCGGCGCCGGTTGAGCCACGGCTCGGCCGGGTCGTCGTAGCCGTCTTCGGCCTGGACCAGGGCGGCCCGGGTCAGCGCCGCCCACGGCGACAGCTCGGCCGGTTGTTCCGCGACGAGCGTGAGGAGCCGGCGCAGCCGCACCGTGTCGCCGTGGAAGAGGGCCTCCTCCTTGCCGCCGAAGTAGTTGGAGAACGTCCGCCGGGAGACGTTCGCGGCGTCGGCGATCGCCTCGACGGTGATCCGGTCCGGGCCGTGCTCGACGGCGAGGGACAGCGCCGCCTCGTGCAGCGCCAGGCGGGTGGCCGCCTTCTTCCGCTCCCGCAGCCCGGTGCACTCCTCCATGGGCCAAGCGTAGGTGACCCATTTCTCAATGGGCAAACTTGCCGACCGGGCAAGGTTTAGTGTTGATTGCTTGAGGCAACGAAGCGGCCACCCCCGTATCGACACACCTGGAGGACGCGCGCATGAGCGCACCCACCACGACGGCTGAGGCCGCCCCCATGAGCAAGCGGAAGACGCTGGAGGCGCTCAGCGGTCTGCTGCTGGTGCTCTTCGTGGCCATGCTGAGCAGCACCGTCGTCTCGACGGCCCTGCCGAAGATCATCGGAGCGCTCAACGGCTCGCAGACGCAGTACACCTGGGTGGTCACCGCCACCCTGCTCACCGCCACCGCGACCACCCCGATCTGGGGCAAGCTGGCCGACCTGTTCAACAAGAAGCTGCTGATCCAGATCGCCATCGTGGTGTTCCTGGTCGGGTCCGTCGCGGCCGGCTTCGCGCAGAGCGCCGGGCAGCTCATCGGCGCCCGCGCGTTCCAGGGCATCGGCGTCGGCGGCCTCCAGGCGCTCGTGCAGGTCGCCATCGCGGCCATGATCCCGCCGCGTGAGCGCGGCCGCTACAACGGCTACCTGGGTGGCGTCATGGCGCTGGCCACGGTCGGCGGCCCGCTGCTGGGCGGCCTGATCGTGGACACCTCCTGGCTCGGCTGGCGCTGGTGCTTCTTCGTCGGCGTACCGGTCGCGGCCGCCGCGCTGTTCCTGCTCCAGATCACCCTGAACCTGCCCACCGTGCGCCGCGCCAACGTCAAGATCGACTACCTGGGCGCCACGCTCATCGCCGCCGGCGTCAGCGTGCTGCTGATCTGGATCTCGTTCGTCGACGACTCGTTCGCCTGGCTCTCCTGGCAGACCGGCGCCATGGTCGGCGGCTCGGTGCTGCTGCTCGCGCTCGCCGTCTGGGTGGAGGCACGGGCCGCCGAGCCGGTGGTGCCGCTGCACATCGTCCGCGAGCGCACCACCGCCCTGGCGATCCTGGGCAGCCTCGCGGTCGGCATGGCCATGTTCGGCGGCGCGGTCTTCCTCGGCCAGTACTTCCAGATCGGCCGCGGCTACAGCCCGACCGAGGCCGGCCTGCTCACCATCCCGATGATGGCCGGCGTGCTGATCTCCTCGATCGTGACCGGCCGGATGATCACCACCACCGGGAAGATCAAGCCCTACATCGTCTTCGGGGCGGTCCTGCTGGTCATCGGGTTCGCCATGCTCGGCACCATCGACCACGAGACCTCGCTGGTCTTCGTCGGCCTCGCGATGTTCATCGTCGGCGTCGGCGTCGGCATGACCATGCAGAACCTGGTGCTCGCCGTGCAGAACACGGTCGCGCTCAAGGACATCGGCGCGGCCAGCGCCAGCGTCGCGTTCTTCCGCTCGCTCGGCGGCACCATCGGCGTGTCGGTGCTCGGCGCGGTGCTGGCCCGCCGGGTCACCGACCGGATCACACACGACCTCGCCGCGGCCGGCATCCCCACCTCCGGCGGAGGCGGCGGCAGCACGCTCAACCTCGACGCGCTGCCCGAGCCGGTCCGGCAGATCGTGCGGGCCGCGTACGGGGACGCAACGGGGCACATCTTCCTGATCTCGGCCGCCATCGCGGTGGTGGGTATCGTTGCGGCGCTGCTGCTGCGCCCGGTCACCCTGCGTTCCAGCCTCGACCTGCCGGACACCGGCCGTTCGGTGGCAGTGGGGGCGGACGCCGTCGACGGCGCGCCCGCCTTCGACGAGGTGAGCGTGGACTCGGCCGGCCGGGAGGAACGCGCCCGCCGCTGAGCCCGTACCCCCAGGGCCGTCGCCGACCCCGGCGGCGGCCCTGGTCCATGCGGGGACGAACCGAAGGAGGAGCCGTGGACGCCACGCGGACCGCGCCCGCCCGCCTCGCCACATGGCAGCGGGCCGCGCGCGAGCTGGCGCTCGTCGCCGTGCTCTTCCTGGCCTACAAGGCGGGCCGGCAGGTGGTCGCCGGGCACGCCGACGTGGCACTGGCCAACGGCGAGTGGGTCTGGCGGCTGGAGCGACTGCTGCGCCTGCCCGACGAGACGCTCGTGCAGGGGCCGCTGCTGTCGCACGAGCTGCTGGTGCGGCTGGCCAACTCCTACTACGCCTACGTGCACTTCCCAGCCACCGTGCTCTGCCTGGTCTGGCTGTGGCTGCGCCGCCCGGCCCACTACGTGCGGCTGCGGCGGGCCCTGGCGGCGCTCACAGCGGTGGCGCTCGTGCTGCACGTGTGCGTCCCGCTCGCGCCGCCGCGGCTGACCGAGCTCACCGGGATGGTCGACACCGGCACCCGGTTCGGCCCGAGCGTCTACGGGCCGCCCGACACCGACCAGCTCAGCAACCAGTACGCGGCCATGCCGTCGCTGCACGTGGGCTGGGCGCTGGCGATCGCGCTGGCGCTGATGGCGGTCACCACCGGGCGGCTGCGCCGGCTCTGGCTGCTCCATCCGCTGGCGACAGCGCTCGTGGTGGTGGTCACCGGCAACCACTACTGGCTCGACGGTGCCGTCGCGGTGGCGCTGCTCGTGGCGATCCTGGCCGTGCTGCCGCGGCCCGCGCCGGACCCGCCCGCGCCGGACCCGCCCGTGCCGGTCTCGCCGGCCGGACCGGTGCGCCCGCACGTGGTGCCGGCGCCGCGCCGGGCCGGCCACCGCCGGAACCCGAAGGTCCCGGCGGCGGCCGACGTGCGGCTGCGGCCACCCGGCCGGGGCTGACCGCCGCTCAGCGCAGCGTGCAGACAGTGCCGTTGAGGCGGAACGCCGCCGGCGGCACGTTCGGCCCGCTGTACGCGCCGACGAAGCCCACTGTCGTGCTCCCGCCGTCGGCGGCGAGCCGCCGGTTGTCGGCGGTGGGCGTCACCCGGACGTCGCGGCCCTGCTGGTCCCAGCCGGCGCTCCACCCGCTGCTCACCTGCTGCCAGCCCGTCGGCCAGGTCCAGGTCAGCGTCCAGCCGTCGACGGCCTTCGCGCCCGTGTTGATCACCTCGACGTTCGCCACGTACCCGTTGCCCCAGTCGTTGTCGGCGTCGAACCGCACCGCGCAGGAACTCTCGGCCGGGCTGCCGGTGGCGAACGTCAACGGCGGGGACGACCACGAGACCCGCCCGGCGGTGTCCCGGGCGAGCACGTTGACCGTGTAGCGGGCGCCCGGTTCGAGGTTGCCGACGGTCAGCGACGTGCCGGCGGTCTCGCCGAGCTGCTCGCTCACCGCGCCGTGCTGGCGGTGCACCTCGTACTTGGCGATCGGCGCGGCACCGGGCGTGGCCGCCAGCCAGGAGATGGTCGCCGCGCGGTCGGTCACCGCGCTCGCCGCCGGCCGGCCGGGGGCGCCGGGCCGCCCGGCCGAGCTGCCGGCCGGTCGCAGCACGAGCGTGGTGAGCGAGTACGGCGGCAGCGTCCGCGCGGTCGCGTCGCCCGAGCGGGCGGTGCTGATCCCGGTCGCGCCGTTGGCGAACGTGTGCACTGTCGGCGCCTCGTCGGCCGGGGTGAACCCGGCGTAGTCGAGCGCCACCGGGTGGGCGGTGTCCGGGTCTTTGTTGAGCAACAGGACCGCGACGCTGCCGTCCGGCCGGCGGACCGCGTGCGCGGCGACCAGCGGCTCGTCCGTCCCGGCGCGGACGAGCTGGTCACCGGGGCGGGCGAACAGGTTCATCATGGACAACGCGTGGTACGGCGCGAACGGGGTGTTGAACGCCGGCTGGCACACCTCGCCGTCGCTCGTGCAGTTGCCGCTGGACAGCAGCCCGAAGTCGCCGTAGTCGGTCTGCCCGGCCACCTCGGAGACGGTGCCGATGCCGTTGTGCACGTTCCACCACTGCACAGTGAACACGCCCTGCTCCAGCAGGCCGCTGTAGGCGTCGGCGAGGAACAGCGCGCCCGGTGCTGTGGTACGGCCGGCGTCCACGTTCAGCTCGGTGAAGCTGATTCCGATCCGGTCCGCGCCGGGGCCGGCGTACCGGGCGATCTGCTGGCGCAGCAGCCAGGCCGCGTCCGGCAGGTGGTTGGTGCGGGCCAGCGAGTCGGCCGCGCTGCCGCCCGGGTACCAGTGCACGTCCACGAAGTCGATCTTCGGACCGGCGAGGGAGAGCACCGTCTGGTTCCACGGACCCGGGTCGGACCCGGCGGTGATGCCGTCCGGCCAGTTGCCGGGCATGGTGAGCACCGCGCCGACCTTGATGCTCGGGTCGACCGCCTTCATCGCGTCGGCGTACTCGATCACCAGCCGCGCGTACTGGCTCGCGCTCTTGTCCGGGTGGTCGTCGGCCTCCCAGGCCGAGCCGTAGTGGCCGTTGCCGTAGTTCTCGTTGCCGACGGTCCACCACTTCGCGCCGTAGCCCTTGGTGACGTTGGCGTAGCGGACCCAGGCCGCCGCCTCGGCGGGCGTGCCGGTGCCGTAGTTCGCGATGATCATCGGCTCCGCGCCGACGCGGCGGGCGCCGGCCATGAACGTGTCGAAGTCGGTGTTCGGCGCGACGTAGCCGCCGGGCGCGGTGTGCGTCTCCCAGTGGTAGATGTCGGCGTACGAGCCGCCGGGGTAGCGCAGCATCTTCACGCCCGCGGCCTTGAGCAGGTCGGACGTCTCGGCGCTGCCGAGCTGCGCGTCCCAGATGGCGTGGTTGACGCCGAGCGCGGTGGCCGGGACGGTGGCCAGCCCGGCTCTGGTGTTCACGGTGACGGTGACCGGGTCCGTGGGGTCGGCGGCGGCGACCGGCCCGCCGGCGGTGCCGAGCGCGGTGGCGAGCAGCAGCAGGCCGGCCGCGAACGCAGTGGGTCTTCTCATCCGGGGATGTCCTTCGGGGGAGTGGGACGACGGGAGATGCCCGGTTCTGCGTCGTCCTCCCGGCGCCCTGACGGCGGCGGGATGCCCACGAACGACGATCGGCTCCGCGCGGCGAGCCATCGATCAGGATCATACGCCCGGAGCTGGGCGTGCAGGGCTTAATTTATAGACAGGAGTCTTTACTGTTAAGAATGTTTAATTTATGTTCGTGGCACCTTCCGATCCCCCCGAAGGAGTTGCCACCATGCGCCGAAGAATCACCCTCCCGCTGCTCACCGCCGGTGCGGTCACCGGCACGCTGGCGCTCGCCGCGCCCGCGCAGGCCCACGGCTACGTCTCCTCGCCCCCCAGCCGCCAGGCGCTCTGCGCGCAGAACCGGGTGCCCGACTGCGGGCAGATCAAGTACGAGCCGCAGAGCGTCGAAGGCCCCAAGGGCCTGCGCAGCTGCCACGCCGGCATCGCCCAGTTCGCGGTGCTCAACGACGACAGCCGCAACTGGCCGGCCACCTCGGTCGGCAGCACCGTCACGTTCACCTGGGTCAACACCGCCCGGCACGCCACCGCCAACTGGGAGTACTGGATCGGCGGCACCCGGGTCGCGGTCGTCGACGGCGGCGGCCGCCAGCCCGGCGCGACCGTGTCGCACACCGTCAACCTCGGCGGCTTCTCCGGCCGGCAGAAGCTGCTCGCCATCTGGAACATCTCCGACACCGCCAACGCGTTCTACTCCTGCGTCGACCTCCAGATCGGCGGTGGAGGCGGCAACCCGACCCCGTCGCCCACCCCGACGGCTGCGCCCACCCCGACCGCGGCGCCCACCACGCCCGCGCCCTCGCCCACGCCGACCCGGACCAGCACCCCGGCGCCGGGCGGCACCTGGACGGCCGGGCGGGCGTACCAGGTCGGTGACACGGTCACCTACGACGGCCGCAGCTACCGCTGCCGCCAGGCGCACACCGCGATCGCCGGCTGGGAGCCGCCGAACGTACCGGCGCTGTGGCAGCAGATCTGAGCCGGCGTACCCGCGCGGCGGAGCCGGCCGGTCCCCGGCTCCGCCGCGCGTCCGCCGCCGCCCGGCCGGTCGCGGTGGTGCTCGCCCTGGCGCTGGCCCTGACCGGGTGCGGCGGGCCGCCGGCCGCCGATCCGCCCCCGCCGGTCCCGTCCGCCACGGCCGCGGTCCCGTCCGGCGCGGACGCCACGACCAGCGGGATCGACGCGCTGTTCCTGGCCATGATGGTGGCGCACACCGAGCAGACGCTGGAGATCGTCGCGCTCGGCCTCGACCGCGCCACCGACCCGCGGATCCGTACGCTGATCGCCGCCGTCCGGGCCACCGAGACCGACGAGCTGGCCACCATGCGCGGATGGCTGCGCGACGCCGGCCCGTCGGCCGCCGCCGCGGCCGCCCGGCACGACCACTCCGGGCACAGCGACGCCGCCGCCGGACTGGCCCGGCTGCGGGCCGCCGCGCCCGCCGACGCCGACCGGGTGCTGCTCGACGTGCTCAGCCGGCACCAGCGCACCGCGGCCGACCTGGCCCGCGCCCAGGTCGCCGCCGGTACGAGCGAGCGGGTACGCGACCTCGCCCGCCGCATCGACCGTTCGCGTACTGCCGAGATCGACCTGATGGCCGGCCTGGGCTGAGCGACCGGCCCCACGAGGCGGCGGTGTGGGGCATGACCTTCGTCACGGTCGCGCCCGCCGGCCACGCCCCGACAAGGCTGGCGAATCGGCGCGCACCAGCCCTTTCCGCGAGCCGCCGGACCACTTGCGAGCCGGTTGCGGGGCCCGCTGCCGCCCCGCCGCGGTTCTCCCGTCGGCAAAACCGGCCGCGTCTCGTCCCAGGTCATGGCTACGCTGTCGCCCGGACGCCGCCCCGCCGCGCGTTCCGCCCGCGCTCCGCAGACGGCGCGCGGCGCCGCCACCGCCTCCCAGTGCCGGACCGGATCCAGGAGACCGTCAGTGACCCAGCAACCCGTAGCGACGTCGACGAAACTCGACGCCGCCGTACTCAAGGTGGCCGGCGTCGTCGTGCTCGGTGCGATCATGTCGATCCTCGACGTGACAGTCGTCAGCGTGGCGCTGCCGACGTTCCAGAGCGAGTTCGACGCCACGTACGCCCGCGTCGCGTGGACCATGACCGGTTACACGCTCGCGCTCGCCACGGTCATTCCGCTCAGCGGCTGGGCCGCCGACCGGTTCGGCACGAAACGCCTCTACATGGTGGCGTTGGCGCTGTTCACCATCGGCTCCGGGCTGTGCGCCACGGCCGACTCGATCGGCGAGCTGATCGCCTGGCGGGTCATCCAGGGCCTCGGCGGCGGCATGCTCATGCCGCTCGGCATGACGATCATGACCCGGGCCGCCGGCCCGCACCGCATCGGCCGCCTGATGGCCGTGCTCGGCATCCCGATGCTGCTCGGCCCGATCACCGGCCCGATCCTCGGCGGCTGGCTGATCGACGTCGCGAGCTGGCACTGGATCTTCCTGATCAACCTGCCGATCGGCGTGGTCGCCCTGGTCTACGCCCAGCTGGCGCTGCCCAAGGACAACGCGGAGCCGTCCGAGTCGTTCGACTTCCTCGGCATGCTCATGCTCTCGCCGGGTCTCGCGCTGTTCCTCTACGGCATCTCCACGCTGCCGGAGACCGGCACCGTCGCCGACACCAAGGTGTGGCTGCCGATGCTCGTCGGCGGCGCGCTCGTGGTCGCCTTCGTGCTCTACTCGTTCCGGCCCCGGCACCCGCTGCTGGACCTGCGGCTGTTCCGCAACCGCAACCTGACCATCGCCACCGTGACGATGTTCGTGTTCATCATCGCGTTCATGGGCGCGGGCCTGCTGTTCCCGAGCTACTTCCTCCAGGTGCGCGGCGAGTCCACCCTGACCGCGGGCCTGCTGATCGCGCCGCAGGGCATCGGCGCGATGCTGACCATGCCGATCGCCGGCATGCTCGCCGACCGCGTGCCGGTCGGCCGGACGGTGCCGTTCGCGCTGGTGCTCATCGCGGCCGGGTTCTTCACCTTCACCCAGCTCGGCACCGACACGTCGTACTGGCTGCTCTGCGGCTCGCTGTTCGTGATGGGCCTCGGCATGGGCGGCACGATGATGCCGATCATGACCTCGGCGCTGAAGACGCTCAGCGCGGCGGAGGTGGCGCGCGGGTCCACGCTCGTCAACATCCTCCAGCAGATCGGCGGTTCGGTGGGTGCCGCGGTCATGTCGGTCATCCTCACCAGCGAGCTGAACGGCTCGCGGCCGATCCCCGGCGTCACCGACCCGGCCACCGGCGCGCCGCTGACCGAGGCCCAGCTCGCCATCGCCTCGCAGCAGCAGCCCGAGCTGATCCAGCAGTTCCCGGTGCCGCCGTCGCTGATCGAGCGCGGGCTCGACTTCGCGGCGAACTCCTTCTCCACCACGTTCTGGGTGGCCTTCGGTCTGGTGCTGCTGACCTTCATCCCCGCGGCGTTCCTGCCCCGCCGCCGGGAACCGTCGCACCTGCTCGACGGCGACGCGGGCGACGACAAGCGTCAGGTGCCGGTCCCGATCCACTGACCGCCGCCGTGACCCGGGGCCGGACGCGTGTGCGTCCGGCCCCGGCTTCTTGATCCGCCACCCCGGCGACGGCCGGCGCCTAGGATCGGAGACGGAACCGGAGGAAGGCGGGCCAGCGTGAGCGCAGACGACGCGCAGCGGTCGGCGCGACGGCGGAACCGGCTGCTGCTGGCGGGCCTGCTCGCCGTCGTCGGGCTGATCCTGCTGCTGCTCGGTCTCACCGTCGCCACCGGCACCGTCGCCGGCGTCGAGGTGGTGCTCGCGCTGTTGCTGCTGGTGACCAGCTACGCGATCCAGCGTGTGGCCCGCCGCGAGACCGTCTACCGCGACGAGCGGCGCTGACCGGCTCGGCGCCCCGGCCGGGCTAGGCTGCCGGTGTGGATCACGAAGACCGGATTGCGCTGTTCCTCGACTACGAGAACCTGGCCCTGGGCGTACGCGACCATCACGGCGGCCGGCCGTTCGACTTCCGGCCGATCGCCGACGCGCTCGCCGAGCGGGGACGCGTGGTGGTGCGGCGGGCGTACGCGGACTGGTCGTACTTCGACGAGGACCGGCGGATGCTCACCCGCTCACACGTCGAGCTGATCGAGATACCGCAGCGGATGGGCGCCTCGCGCAAGAACGCGGCCGACATCAAGATGGCGGTGGACGCGGTCGAGCTGGCGTTCGAGCGCGGCTACATCTCCACGTTCGTGATCTGCACCGGGGACAGCGACTTCACCCCGCTGGTGCACAAGCTGCGCGAACTCAACAAGCGGGTGATCGGCGTCGGGGTGGAGAAGTCCACCTCCGCGCTGCTGCCGCCGGCCTGCGACGAGTTCCTCTACTACGACCGCCTCGAAGGCGTCGACGTACCGCCACCGGCCGTCCGCCGGGCGCGCCCGGCCCGTCCCTCACCGGTGGAGCCGGCGCCCGAGCCGGCGGTGGAGACCGCGGCCGAGGAGGAGTCCGCGCGGGACGTCGACACGCTCGCCGTGCAGCTCGTGCAGACAGTCGCCGGCATGCAGGGCAGCTCCAGCGGCGAGGTGACCGCCTCCGCGCTCAAGCGCGCGCTGCTCCGTAAGGACCCGACGTTCAGCGAGTCCGACTACGGCTTCCGTACCTTCGGGGAACTGCTGCGCCACCTCGCGGCGCACAACGTGGTCGAGCTGGCCTCCGGGCCCGCCAAGGGCGATCCGGAGGTGTCGCTTCCCGAGCAGGGCGACCGGGAGGTCGCGTTCGGGCTCCTCCGCTCCGTGGTGGTGGACCTCGCCGCGGACGGCGGCGCGGTGGCGTTGTCCGGCCTGAAGGACCAGCTCCGGCGCGCCCGGCCCGACTTCAGCGAGAAGAAGCTCGGCTACCGCAGCTTCCTCCAGTTCTGCAAGGCCGCCGCGACCGGCGGCGCGGTGGAGCTGCGCTGGAGCCCCGAAGACGGCGACTACCTCCTGACCCCCAAGACCCCCTGACCCACCCCCGCCACCCGCCCTGGCCCGCCCCGGTCCCGCGATCTTGCACTTACGGACCACCCGAACCGGATGAATCCGGACGCTCGTCGGGCGGCAAGTGCAAGATCGACGGCGTGGTGGGCGGGCCTCGGAGAGGAACCCGAGGGGTGGGGTTGCGGGGAGGGGTCAGGGTGTCGTGCCGGAACGGACGGCCCGGCCGATTCGTAGGCCGACCAGGTCCAGGAGGGGCGGCTCGGATGAGGTCGTGGGGCTCGGCTCGCCGGTGGGGCCGGGCTCGCCGGTCGGCGCCGGGTCGCCCGTCGGGCTCGCGGTCGGCGCCGGGGTCGTCTCGTCGGCAGGAGGGCTGGACGGTTCGACCGGTGCCGGCGGACGGTCGGCGGCGTGCGTCGGCGACTGCCCGGCGACAGGCGGTGCGGTGGTGAGGACCCGCTCGCCCGACCACTCGGCCGGATTCGACGGACGCTCCGGTCGCGGCGCGGGCCGGGTCGGCCGGGGCGCCGGGGGAGACGACGGCCCGACCGAAGTCACCACGGGCGGCGCCGAAGGCGCAGCCGTCGTGGCGGGAACCGCGGCCGGCCGGTGCGCCGGATCGGTCTGCCCGGCGGTGGCCGTCCAGGTGCCGGCCGAGGTGACGCCCAGCAGTACGGCCACCGCCGCGACGCCCGCCGCGGCCAGCCGCTGGGGGAGTGCCCGCTCGGCCGGGGCGTCCCACGGGCCGAGCGGCCGGGGTGGGCGGGGCCGGGCGGCCCGGTGGGCGGACCGCAGCGCCTCGACGTCCTCGACGACCGCCTGCCGCGTGCCGGTGGCGTCGGCGTGGGCCAGGGCGAGGTAGAAGCGGGCGTTCGCCGCGCCCGGGGCCGGCGCACGCAGGCCCGCCGGTGTGCCGCCGTCGGCGTCGTGCAGCAGGGTGACCGGACGGTCCGGGTGATGTCCGAGGCCGCGTAGATCCCGCAGTAGCCAGTCCCGCCGGGCGTCGTGCCCGGCGAAGGCCACCCGCCGGTCGGTCACCACTGCGGCGCCGCTGTCGACCACGCGCAGTCCCGCCGGCAGCGGACCGTCGGCCGGGTCGAGACAGCCGGCGAGCGTGCGGCCCGGCGCCGGCAGTCCGGGCAGGTGCCGGGCCGTGGCCTCGACCAGGTCGACGGTGGGCAGGATGCGGTAGACCACCTCGCCGTCGTCCAGCGGCACCGGGAGCGCGGTGCCGGGCAGCGCGCAGCCACGGAAGCCCGCCGCCTCCATCGACAGCCGGTCCAGGTGTTCGGCGCGGCGCCGCCAGATCCGGGCCGCGGCCTCGTACGCCTGACGCCGGCGCTCGTTCTCGCGCCGTGCCCAGGCCAGCCGCCGTTGCGGATGAGCGCCGATCGCATCGGGTCGCCTCGCCGTCACACCTGGTACAACGCTCTCCGGAAAGCGCGGATACGTGAGCGCGGCTATCGTCCGGTTTGGCGGTGGTATGCCCGCGATTAGACTTCGGGCATGCCGCGGATCGTCCAGTTGCTGGCCTCGCCCGGGCACCGGTACGTGGGCCGCCCGGCGGACGGACCCGCCCCCGCGCCACCGGGCGAACTGGTCGACCGGGTGGAGCTACGAGCCGGGCTCGGCATCGTCGGTGACCGCTACTTCGGCCGTCCCGCGCACCGGCAGGCGAGCGTCACGCTGATCGCGCGGGAGTCGCTGCCGCCCGGCGCGGACCTCACCCAGCTGCGGCGCAACGTGCTGACTGAGGGCATCCCGGTGGACGAGCTGGTCGGCCGCGTACTCACGCTCGACTCCGGCGACGGCCCGGTCCGGCTGCGCGTGCACCGGGCCGCGCCGCCCTGCGCCTGGCTCGACGTGGTGGTCGCCCCCGGCACCTGGAAGGCGATGCGCCGACGCGGCGGCGTCCGGTGCGCCCCGCTCACCGACGGCGTCCTGCGGGTCGGGCCGGTCACCGTGTCCGTAGACGATTGACCCGGTTCGGGAACTTTCCCCACCCGAGGGCCGACCAACCGGGGGCGACCGGCACTCCGGCGCCGGCAGGAGGGACGCCAGGAATGAACCGAGCGGGGCGCGCATCCGTACCGTCCGGCATGAGCAAGCCGGACCGGCGGGCCGGCCGCGGATGAGCCCGGACGCCGACGACGAGCAGGTGACCGGGTGGGCGCGCCGCGCCGCCCGGGGAGACCAGCTGGCCGCGGCCGCGTTCGTCCGGGCCCTCCAGGCACCGGTGTGGCGGTTCCTCGCCCACCTCGCCGGGCCCGCCGAGGCCGACGACCTCGCCCAGGAGACGTTCCTGCGCGCGCTGCGCAGCCTGCCCGGCTTCGCGGGCCGGTCGTCCGCGCGTACCTGGATCTTCACCATCGCCCGCCGGGTCGCGGTGGACCACGTGCGCGCGGCGACCGCCCGGCCCCGGGTGGCCGCGCTGCCGGACTGGCAGGCCGCCGCCGAGGCGGCCGGCGCGGTGACCGGCGGCGGGGACGACGGCGTCGTGCTGCGCGGCCTCATCGCCACGCTGGCGCCGGACCGGCGGGAGGCGTTCGTGGCCACCCAGGTGCTCGGCCTGTCCTACGCCGAGGCGGCCGAGGTGTGCGGCTGCCCGGTGGGCACCATCCGCTCCCGCGTGGCCCGCGCCCGGGAGGACCTGGTCGCCGCCTGGTCCGGCGACGCCCGCGACCGCCGGGCCCGCTGAGACCGTCACCACCGGGACCACGGCGAGGCGCAGGTCCGCGGGGGGACCGTCAGGCGGCCCGCCGGTCGCGGGCCTGTGCGGGGTACGGGCCGGGCGGCACCAGCCGCAGCGTCGGCGCGGCCGGTTCCTCGGTCCGCAGCGCCCACCGGGATCCCTCCGACCGGCGCTGACCGGGCGGGGTGTCGCCGGGGCGCCGGCCGAGGCGGGACAGCACCAGCATCACGGCCCAGCCGACCAGCAGGAAGCCGTGGCTGACCAGCCGGGTCATCGCCACCTGCCCGGTGATCAGGTCGTTCACCGACAGCAGGACGAGCGTGGCGACGAACGCGCTGAGCATCGGCAGCAGGCCGGACGGGGCGGACCGGCGCGCCGCCACGTAGAGGAACCCGGCGCCGACCGCCACGTTCCAGGCCGCCGACTCGTGCCACAGGTGCTGGCCGGAGGCGTGCGCGTGCGTGACGACCGCCTCCCGGCCGATCTGGGCCAGGCCGAGTACGAGCTGCACCGCGCCGAGCAGGCCGAGCGCCCCGCGCAGCCCGAGCGTGATCCGGTGGCGGCGGCTGGGCCGGGGCGGGGGAGCGGCCGCCAGGACCGCGTCGACCAGGTCGGGCACCCGCGGGGCGAGCTGCGTACGGGCCCGCCGGGTCACCGACGCGGCCGAGTCGAACCAGCCGCGGCAGCCGGCGCAGCCGGTCAGGTGCGCCTCGGCCGCCTCGATCTCCGACTCGGACGCCTCACCGTCCAGCTGTGCCGACAGGATCTCCCGCCACTGCTCACACACCATGTAGGGATAGTCGTCGGGACACCCCGCCTGGTTCCCGGCGGGGTGCGGGTCACGTCCGCGCGGCCGGTGACCGTTCCGCCCACGCGTGCAGCGCGTCCCGGTCGCCGGCGGAGTCGAGGTTCAGCGCCGCCTCGATGAGCGCCAGATGGGTGAACGCCTGCGGGAAGTTGCCCAGGGCGGTGCCGTCGGGCGCGCGTTCCTCCGAGTGCAGGCCGAGCGGCCCGGCCCGGCCGGCGAGCCGGTCGAAGATCTCCCGCGCCTCGCCGTGCCGGCCGGCCAGCACCAGCGCGGAGACCAGCTCGAAGGAGCAGAGCAGGAACGCGCCCTCGGTGCCGGGCAGCCCGTCGTCGACCCGGTAGCGCCGGATCAGGTCGGGCGCGACGGCGAGGTCGGCCCGGATCCGCTCGACGGTGGCGACCATCCGCGGGTCGTCGCCGGGCAGGAACCCGACGAGCGGCATCCGCAGCAGCGACGCGTCCGGCTCGGTGTCGCCGTACGCCGTGACGAAGCTGCCGGCGCGCTCGTCGTACCCGCGGTCGAGCACCTCGGCGTGCAGCGCGTCACGTTCCCGGTGCCACCGGTCCACCGGGGCGGTGCGGTCACCGAGCAGCCCGGCGAGGCGGATGCCCCGGTCCAGGCAGACCCAGGTCATCACCTTCGAGTTGACGTAGTGCCGGCACGGGCCGCGGATCTCCCACACCCCGTGGTCCGGTTCCCGCCAGCGCTCCGCCATGGTCTCGACGTGACGCCGCAGCAGCGCCCACTGCGGGCCGGTCAGCTCACCGGTGAGCTGCTGGTAGGCCAGCGCCGCGTCGAGGATGTGCCCGTACGTGTCGAACTGGATCTGGTGGGCCGCCTCGTTCCCGATCCGCACCGGCGCCGAGCCGGCGTAGCCGGACAGGTGCGGCAGCTCGCGCTCCTCGGTGAGGTGGCCGTGGATGCCGACGAGTGGGGCGAGCGGATGCTGCCGGGCGCAGACGCCGAGCAGGAAACGCAGGTAGCGGCGGCCCTCCTCGGCGTGGCCCAGGCGGAACAGCGCGAGCAGCAGCAGCGCCGCGTCCCGGTGCCAGGTGAAGCGGTAGTCCCAGTTGCGTACCCCGCCGATCTCCTCGGGCAGCGACGTGGTCGGGGCGGCCAGCAGCGCGCCGGTCTCGTCGTAGGACAGGCCGCGCAGCACCAGCGCGCTGTGCCGGACCGCGCCGGCCGCGAAGCCCGCGTAGTCGCCGCGCGCCGACCACGCCCGCCAGGTGCCGGCGGTCCGCTCGGTCAGCTCGCCGGCGTCGGCGAGCGCGGGCACCGGGCCGGCGTACCCGAGCAGCAGCGTGGCGTCCTGCCCGGCGCGCAGCTCCGCCTCGGCGACGAGCGTGCCACCCTCGACGCTGACCGGCAGGTCGGTGTACAGCCGCAGCGGCGTGCCGTCGGCGTGCCAGCCGGTACCGTCGCGCCGCCAGCGCACCGGACGTGCCCCGTACCCGGGGCGGGGCGTCAGCTCGGCGCGGACCCGCAGCAGGCCGTCGGTGACCCGCAGCCGGCGCACCAGCACCCGCTCGGCGTGGATCGGCCGGTCGGCGGCACCGGGCCGGACCGCGAGCAGGTCCTCGCCGGCCGCCGTGCCGGACGGGCCGGCCCAGTCGTTCTCCAGCACCAGCGTGTCCGGCCGGTAGCGGCGCCACGGCGCCGGGCAGCCGGCGACGGTGAGCGTGAACCGGCCGCCCGCGTCCCGGTCGAGCAGCCGGGCCGCCACCGCGTCGCCCGCCGCGTCCGGTACGCAGAACCACTCGACCGCCCCGTCCGGCGCGACGAGCGCCGTGGTGTGCGTGTCGGACAGGAACGCGTACGCGTCGATCGGCGGGAACGCCGGCGGCGACTCGGGCACGGCTGTGACTACCCGGGGCGGGCACGGGTAAGCGGGCCGGGGAGGGGCGCTGTGACACGCGAGTTCGTGAACTGGTCCGGCAGCCTCCGCTTCACGCCGGCGGACCGGGCCGAGCCCGCCGACGAGGCCGAGGTGTGCGCGCTGGTACGCCGTGCCCGGGAGAGCGGCGCCACCGTCCGGCCGGTCGGCTCCGGGCACTCGTCCAGCCCGCTGGTGCGTACCGACGGGATCCTGCTGAGCCTGGACCGGCTGTCCGGCGTGATCTCCGACGACGGGCGCCTCGCGACCGCGTGGGCCGGCACCAAGCTCAGGGCGCTCGGCGAAGGGCTCTACGACGCCGGGCTGGCCATGGACAACCTGGGTGACGTCGACTACCAGTCGATCGCCGGGGCGACCGCCACCGGCACCCACGGCACCGGCATCGGCTTCGGGAACCTGAGCACGCAGGTCACCGGCGTACGCCTGGTCACCGGCACCGGCGACGTGCTGGACGTGGACGCGCGCCGCAACCCGGAACTGCTGCCCGCCGTCCGTCTCTCCCTCGGCGCGCTGGGCGTGGTCACCCGGATCACGCTCGACGTGCAGCCGACCTATCAGCTGCACCGCCGCTCCTGGTGCGCGCACCTGGACTGGACCCTCGACCACCTCGCCGAGCTGCAGCACACCAACCGCAACATGGACTTCTACTGGTACCCGCGCAGCGACCGCACGCAGGTCCGGGTGATCAACCGCATCGACACGGACGCCGCGCCGGAGCGGGCGGAGGTCCGGTTGCCGGACGGCGAGCCCCGGCAGAGCCAGGTCGGGCCGACCCACCGCACCATTCCCCGAGACCGGGAGCTGCGCTTCGAGGAGATCGAGTACATGCTGCCGTCGGAGGCGTTCCCGGCCTGCTTCGCCGAGGTGCGCCGCCGGGTACGCGACCGGCACCGCCGGGTGGCCGCCTGGCGGGTGCTCGTGCGCACCATAGCCGCCGACGACATCTGGCTCAGCAACGCCTACGGCCGCCCCACCACCACGATCGCCTGCCTGCAGAACACCTCGCTGCCGTACGAGGAGTACTTCCGGGACGTGGAGGCGGTGTTCCGGCACTACGGCGGACGCCCGCACTGGGGCAAGAAGCACTGGCTCGGCGCGCGGGACCTGCGTCCCCTCTTTCCCCGCTGGGACGACTTCCAGGCGGTGCGCCGCCGGCTCGACCCGGACGGGGTGTTCCTCACCCCCGACCTGGCCCGGCTGCTGGAGGAGCAGTGAACGGGCCGGTCGGCGCCCGGATCTGGGTGGTGCCCGGCGGGCACGTGCCGTTCCCCGCGCACGGCCCGGAACCGGCGTTCACCGCCTTCGACCAGCTCTGCGTGCTCAACGCCGGCGACGAGGACGCCGAGCTGGAGCTGGACTTCTACTACCAGGACGCCGAACCGGCCGGACCGTACCGGATACGGGTCGGTGCCCGACGCATCCGGCACGTACGGGTGAACGACCTGATCGACCCGGAGGCGGTGCGGCTGGACCGCCCGTACGGCTGCGTGCTGCGCTCCCCGGTCCCGGTGGTGGTGCAGTTCCTGCGCCAGGACACCCGGCTGCCCGGGGTGGTGGCGCTGACCGGCACGATGGCGTACCCCGGGTGAGGTTCGAGCGGGTGACCGCGGGTACCCGGGCGCATGCGGGATGCCATCGACCGGGTACGCGACGCCGGGCGGTCGAGCCGCCGGAGGCTGCGCACGTACTTCCTCGTGGCGGTCCAGGCCGGCCTGGCCGCCGCGCTGGCCTGGACGGTGGCCCGCGAGGTGCTCGGCAACCCCGACCCGACGTTCGCGCCCGCCGCGGCGGTGAGCGTCATCGCCGCCTCGCTGGGCAACCGCACCCGGCGGACCGTGGAGCTGGTGGTCGGGGTGGTCCTCGGCATCGTCGTCGGCGACCTGCTGGTGCGTCTCTTCGGCACCGGCCCGTGGCAGACCGGCGTGATCGTGTTCCTGGCGGTCTCCGCGGCGGTGCTGGTCCGCGGCACCGGCGCGCTCGTCACCCAGGCCGGCGGTACGGCTGTCCTGGTCGCCACGCTGACCCCGGTGTCGCCCGACCTGGAGCTGCCCCGGACCGTCAACGCGCTCGTCGGCGGCGTCGTCGGCCTGCTCGTGGTGCTGCTGATCGCGCCGCTGAACCCGCTGCGGGCGGTCCGCCGCGTCGCCGACCCGGCGCTCGACACGTTCGCCAGCCAGATGACCGCCTCGGCGGAGGCGCTGGCCCACGCCGACGTGCGCGCCGCCGACGAGGTGCTGGCCCGGATGCGCGCCGCCGAGACGGAACTGGACCGCATCGACGAGATGGTCGGCGCCGCCGGCGAGGTGGTCCGCTTCTCGCCGGTGCGCTGGCGGCGACGGCGGGCCCTGGCCGCGTACCGGCGCGGCGCCGAGCACCTGGACCGGGCGTTCCGCAACAGCCGGGGCATGGTCCGCCGGATCGGCACCGCGTTGCGGGACCGGGAGCCGGTGCCGCCGGAGCTGCCCGCCGCGCTGGAACACTTCAGCGAGGCGATCCGGCTGCTGCACCGGGCGTTCCTGGCCGCCGACGAGCCGGTCGCCGCCCGGGAACGGGTGCTGCGCGCGGTCCGCGCCGCGGGCGAGGCGTGCCGGCAGGACATCGGCTTCTCCGGCACCATCGTGGTGTCGCAGCTGCGGACCGTCGCCAACGACCTGCTGCGCGCCACGGGCGTACCCGCGGACGAGGCCCGCCGCCAGGTCCGCCGCGCGGCGGCGGCCCGCTGAACGGGCCGCTCACACCTCGGTCAGGCGGGACTTCTGCACCTTGCCCATCGCGTTGCGGGGCAGCGCGCCGACCAGCCGCACCTGCCGGGGCCGCTTGTGCGCGGACAGGTGCCGCGCCACGAAGTCGATCAGCTCCGCCTCGGCCACGCCGTCGCCGACCACGTACGCGGTCACCTGCTGCCCCAGGTCGGGGTGGGGCGTGCCGACCACCGCCGCCTCCCGCACCCCCGGATGGGCCAGCAACGCGTCCTCCACCTCGCCGGCCCCGATCCGGTACCCGCCGCTCTTGATCAGGTCGGTGGCGGCCCGGCCGACGATCCGGTGGGCGCCGTCCGGGCCGACAGTCGCGACGTCGCCGGTGCGGAACCAGCCGTCCGCCGTGCGGGTGGCCGCGTCGGCGTCCGGCCGGTTCAGATAGCCGTCGAACAACGTGCCGCCGCGTACCTGGAGCTCACCCATCGCCTCGGCGGGCAGCGGGCCGCCGTGCTCGTCCACCACCCGCGTCAGCACGCCGGGCAGCGGCACGCCCACCGTACCGGGCCGCCGGGGACCGTCCGCGCGGGCGCTCACCGTCACGAGCGTCTCGGTCATCCCGTACCGCTCCAGCGGCCGGTGCCCGGTCAGCCCGGCCAGCGCCGCGAAGACCGGCTCCGGCAGTGCCGCGCTGCCGGACACCAGCAGCCGGGCGCTGCGCAGCGCCCGCGCCGCCGCCGGTCGCGCCGCGATCCGCGACCAGATCGTGGGTACGCCGAAGTACATCGAGGCGCCCGCCGCCGCGTACCGCTCGGGGTGGGGCCGGCCGACGTGGCGCAGCCGGCTGCCGACGCGCAGCGGGCCGAGCACGCCGAGCACCAGTCCGTGCACGTGGAACAGCGGCAGGCCGTGTGCCAGCACGTCGTCCGGCGTCCACGCCCACGCGTCGGCGAGCCCGTCCAGGCAGGCGGCGATCGCGCGGCGGGACAGCACGGCGCCCTTCGGCGCGCCGGTGGTGCCGGAGGTGTAGAGGATCAGCGCGGTGGCCGCCGGGTCGGGCTCGGGGTGCCGGGTGTCCGAGCGCCGGGCCGGGTCCAGCGACACGACCGGCGGCGAGCCGGCGTCGGCGTCCGGTGTGCCCGGCGCCGCCAGCAGCAGTTCCGCGCCGGAGTCGCGCAGGATGTGGTCGCGTTCCATCGGGCCGGCGTCCGGCGGCACCGGCACCACCGCCGCGCCTGCCAGCAGCCCGCCGACCACGCCGACCACCGTCTCCAGGCTCGCCGTGGCGGGCACCGCCACCCGGGCCGCGCCGCGCAGGTCGTCGGCGACGGCGGTGGCCGCCCGGCGCAGCTCCACCCAGGACAGCGACCGGTCTCCCACGCGCACCGCGCCCGGGCGGTCGTCGGTGGCCTCGGCGAGCCGGCTCAGCAGCGACACGGGCACCCCTCTCACCGGTACGTCCGCCCGGTGTGCCGGCGGACCCACCGTGACCGTAGCCGGGGCGGACACCCCGGCCCGGCGCGCCGTCAGGAATGTGTCATCGTGGTCGGCGGCGAGGGAGGGATGGGCGTGTCGGGTCCGTTGCGCGGGGTGCTGGTCGCCGACTTCTCCAGGATCCTCGCCGGGCCGTACGCCACGATGCTGCTGGCCGACCTCGGCGCGGACGTGGTCAAGGTGGAGGCGCCCGGCGGCGACGACACCCGCGGCTGGCGGCCGCCGGTGCGCGACGACGTCTCCACCTACTACCTCGCGGTCAACCGCAACAAGCGTTCGCTGGTGCTCGACCTGACCGACCCCGGCGACCGGACGCTGGCGCACCGGCTGGCCGACCGGGCCGACGTGCTGATCCAGAACTTCCGCCCGGGCGCGCTGCGCCGCTTCGGCCTCGACCACGACACGGTCACCGCCCGCAACGCCCGCCTGGTGTACGCCTCGATCAGCGGCTTCGGCGCCGCCGGGGGCGCCGACCTGCCCGGGTACGACCTCATGGTGCAGGCCGCGGCCGGGCTGATGAGCCTCACCGGGGACGCCGACGGCCCGCCCTACAAGGCCGGGGTGGCGGTGTTCGACGTGATCGCCGGGCTGCACGCGGCGGTCGGGATCCTGGCCGCGCTGCGGCACCGCCAGGAGACCGGGCGCGGGCAGCACGTCACAGTGGACCTGCTGTCCTCGGCGCTGTCCGGGCTGGTCAACCACACCGGCGCGCACGTCGCGGGGGGAGCGGCGCCGCACCGGATGGGCAACGCGCATCCGAGCATCGTGCCGTACGAGCCGCTGCCCACCGCCGACGGCGAGCTGGTGGTGATCGCCGGGAACGACGGCCAGTTCCGTACCCTCTGCCGGGTGCTCGGCGTGCCGGAGCTGGCCGGCGACGCGCGGTTCCGCCGCAACGCCGACCGCACCGCGCACCGAGACGAACTGCGCCCGCTGCTGGTGGCGGCGCTGTCCCGGCGCGGCAGCGCGGAGTGGTTCGCCGAGCTGCGCGCCGCGGGCGTGCCGTGCAGCCCGATCAACTCGGTCGCCGAGGGGGTCGCGCTGGCGCAGGGGCTCGGCCTGGATCCGGTGGTGACGGCCGGCGGCGTGCCGGGCATCCGGAACCCGATCGGCCTGTCCGAGGCGCCGCCCCGCTACGAGCTGCCGCCGCCGGGCCTCGACGAGCACGGCGCGGAACTGCGCGCCTGGCTCGCCGCGGAGTGAGCCCGGCCGCCCGCCGGGCGGCCCGTCAGAGCGTCTCGACCAGGCGGAAGCGTTCCAGCACGGCCGGCGTGTCGTCGTCCACCGTGAAACCGGGGTCGCCGAGCCAGCCGCGGTAGTCCTCGCCGTGCCAGAACCGCTCGTGGCCGGCCCGCCAGGCGGCGACCGTGTCGAACCCCTCGCCCTCGTCGCGCGCGTGGTCGAGATCGACGTCGCCGAGGCGGGCGACGCGCACCTCGACCAGCTCGATCACCGCCACCGGCCGGCCGTCGGAGTCGATCACCGCCGAGCGGGTGCCGACTGCGGGCAGCGGCTCGCCGTCGATCTCGTAGTCCTGGACCAGACCCGTGGTGGTGGTCTTGCTCCCGTCGAGCACGGCGGCGACGAGCTGGTCGCGCAGCGGTCCCGGGAAGGCGAACTCGAAGGTGGGCAGGTCGGCGTCCATGCGCGGCAGCGTAGCCGGGCCACGCGGGGCGGGCGCCCGGCCACCCAGCCCGGCCACCCAGCCCGGCCACCCAGCCCGGCCACCCAGCCCGGCCACCCAGCCCGCCCACTCAGCCCGGCCACTCAGCCCGGCGGCGGCAGCGTCCGGTCGAGCCAGTCGAGCAGGACCCGCTCGTACTGCGGGCTGACGCCGTCCAGGTCCTCGCGCTCCCCGAGCGTGGGGGCGTGGTCGCAACCGGCCAGCCGGGCCACCGTCAGCTCGACGTCGCGGGCGCTCCGCCGCCACACCGCGAGGCTCTCCTCGATCGGGACCCACGCGTCCGTCTCGCCGTGACAGAGCAGCACCGGGCCGGTCAGCCGCGCCAGGACCGGCGCCGGGTCGTAGTCCATGTCGGTCCAGGTGCCGGGCGTGGCGGGCAGCTCCTCGGGCAGGAACGCCAGCGGGAACCACTGGCGCCGCGCCGCCGCGTCGATCGCCGCCTGCGCCACCGGGCGGGTCACGTCGCCGCGCAGGTAGTCCTCGGCGAGCGCGCGCAACTCGACCAGCTCAGCCACGTCGGCCGGGCCGTACCCGTTGCGGCGCAACTGCTCGGCGGTGCCGTAGCGCATCTGCCTCGCGGGGCTCACGCCGCTGCACCCGACCAGGACCAGGAAGCCGACCGGACAGCGGGTGGCGGTGAGCGCCGCCGCCCACGCGCCCTGGCTGAAACCCCAGAGCCCGACCGGGGCCGCCCCGACGTGCCGGCGCAGCTCGGTCACCGCGGCCGACGCGTCCTCGGCCTGGTCGGCCAGCGGCACGTCGTGCCCGTCGATCCGGGGGCGGCGGTCGTAGCGCAGCACCGCGATCCCGGCCGGAGGCAGCAGCCGGGCCAGGTGCGCGTAGAGGAAGTGGGAGCGTTGCCCGGCGTGCGAGCCGTGCAGCACGACGAGGCCGCCGCGTACCGGCCCGGCCGGCAGGTCGACGACCGCCGGCAGTCCCGCCGCGCCGACCGTCGTCTCCATGCCGGGCAGTGAACCACGAGCCGTCCCGGCCGGTGGTCCCGGCCGCCGTCCGGGACACCCGCGTGCGTACGCTGACCAGGTACGTCGCCGCGACCGTGGAGAACCGCCATGACCAGCCCCGCACCCCGTGCCGTCCGGGTCGCCCGCCCCGAGGACGTGGCCGCCCTCGTCGACCTGATCGAGTCGGCGTACCGGGGCGAGCGCAGCCGCCAGGGCTGGACCCACGAGGCGGACCTGCTGGCCGGGCAGCGCACCGACCCGGAGATGGTGACCGCGGCGGTCACCGGCCCGGGCGGCGTGGTGCTGGTCGCCGAGCAGGACGGCGCCCTGGTGGCCTGCTGCCAGCTCGAACGCCGCGACGACCACGTCTACTTCGGCATGTTCGCGGTGGCCCCCGGCCGGCAGGGCGGCGGCCTGGGCCGGGAGCTGCTGGCCGAGGCCGAGCGCTACGCGGCCGAGCAGTGGCACGCCGGCGAGATGCGGATGACAGTGATCGTCCAGCGTGACGACCTGATCGCCTGGTACGAGCGGCGCGGCTACGTGCGCACCGGCGAGCTGAGCCCGTTCCCGTACGGCGACGAGCGCTTCGGCGTGCCGCTGCGGCCGGACCTGGCGTTCGAGACGCTACGCAAGAAGCTCGGCTGACTCAGCCCGCCACATCCCGGCGGCCGTAGGCCCAGCCGCCCAGGGCCGCCAGGGCGAACGCCGCCGCAACCAGCACGCCCTGAGCCGTCCAGTTCGGCTCCGCGTCGGGCACGGCGGCGAGATGCGCGTACGGGGACAGCGCGCCGATCCAGGCGGGCGCGCGCACGCTCTCCGTCACCACCGTCAGCAGGAAACCACCCGCTGTGGGCAGCATGCCCAGCACGGGAACGAGCCGGGGCGCCGCGCCGACGGCGAGGGTGGCCGCCCCGGCGCCGAGCAACGCCAGCGGCAGCACGTTGAGCGTGCCCGCCAGGGCGGCGGTGAGCGGCAGGCCGGCGCCGACCACCGTGGTGCCCAGCCACGTCGCGAGACCGGCCGCGATCGCCAGCGCCACCGCCCCGGCGGACGCGCTGCCCACCTCGGCGGCGAGCAGCCGGACCCGGCTGACCGGGCCGGCCCGCAGCAGCGTGAGCCGGCCGGCGACCTCGGCGGCGACGAAGGCGTTCAACCGCGCGGTGGCGAACGCGCCGATCGGCACCGCCAGCAGCGCGAACAGCGTGGCCACGTACCCCCGGACCCGGTCGAGCCCGCCGAAGCCCGCCCGCGCGGCGAGGTCGGCGAAGGCGGGGTTCTGCTCCAGGAAGCCGGTCAGCGACGTGGCGAGCACGCCGATCAGCAGGAAGTAGGCGGTGACACCGGCGGCCCAGCCGGCGAGCGGACGCAGGGCGCGCCGCATCGCGAAGGCCGGCACCGAGTGCAGCAGGTGGCGTCGCGGTGCCCGGCCGGCCGGTGGGCGCAGCAGCCCGGCGCCCACGTCGCGCCGGGCGCACAGGGCCAGCGCCGCCCCGGTCAGCACGACGACGGCGGCCAGCGACACGAGCAGCGGCGCCCACCGGTTCTCGTGGTACGGGCGGGTGAGCGCGAGCGGACCGTACGGCGGCAGCCACCGCAGCCACGCCGCCGCCGGCCCGGAGTCGCCGGCCATCCGCGCCAGCAGGCCGGCCCCGAGCACGGCGAGGCCGCTACCGGCCGCCCCCGCCCGGGTCGGCTGGACCTGCACGACGACCGCGCCCACCGCGACCGCGAACGCCCCGGCCGAGGCGAGACCGGCCCCGTGCAGCAGCGCACCCTGCCACGGCGTGCCGGCCGCCGTCAGCGCGGCCGCGAGCAGCGAACCGGCCACCGCCGACGTCGCCGTCAGCGGCGCCAGGTGACGCCGCAGCACCGCCGCGGGTGTCAGCCGGCCGGCGAGCAGCAACCCCCACCGGCCGGCCTCCTCCTCGCCCCGGGTCACCCGGACGGTCGCCAGCAGGCTCCACACGCTGACCAGCACGGCCAGCACCGTGCCGGTGCGCCACACGGTGAACCCACCGGCGGTGTCCAGGGCGACGGGCTCGCCGAACAACGTACGGATCGCCGGGTTGTGCGCCAGCGCCTCCAGGGCGGCGACGTCCATGCCCTCGCCGACGGCGCCGGCGTAGGTGGCCACCACCAGGGCGGACATGCCGACGGTCAGACCGGTCACGACGAGGGCCGGCCGCCAGATGCCGCGGGCGGCGAGCAGGCTGACCGCTGTGCCGGCCGGGCGGGTCACGACTGCTCCCCGTAGTAGTCGAGGAAGATCTCCTCCAGGCTCGGCTCGCGTACGGTCAGCGAGGTGATCTCCGCGCCGGACAGGGCGCGCAGCGCGGCGGCGGGCGGGCCGGCGAGGGTGAAGCGCAGCAGTCCCTGCCGCTCCTCGACCGCTTCGACGCCGGGCACGCCGGCCAGGCCGGGTGCGGGGCCGGTGAACCCTACCGTCACCTCGCTGCGGTGCAGCCGCCGCAACTGCGGCACCGGGGCGATGTCGACGAGCCGGCCGGCCCGCAGGATCGCCACCCGGTCGCAGACCGCCTCCGCCTCGGCGAGCTGGTGCGAGCAGAGCAGCACGCTCTGCCCGTTGTCCCGCGCCTCGCCCACCGCGCGGCGGAACTGCAGCTCCATCAGCGGATCCAGCCCGCTCGTCGGCTCGTCGAGGACGAGCAGCGGCGCCCGGGTGGCGAACGCGGCGACCAGCGCGACCTTCTGCCGGTTGCCGGTCGAGTAGGTGCCGGCCGGGCGGGACGGGTCGAGCGCGAACCGCTCGACGAGGTCGGCCCGGTAGCCGGCGTCCACGCCGGGACCGGTCGCGGCGAGCAGGTCGAGGATCTCCGCGCCGGTGAGGTGCGGCCAGAGCGCCACGTCGGCGGGCACGTACGCCAGCAGCCGGTGCGCCGCCCGCACGTCAGCGGCGTCCGCCTCGAAGATCCGGGCGACACCCCGGGTGGGACGGGCGAGGCCGAGCAGCAACCGGATCGTGGTGGACTTGCCGGCGCCGTTGGGGCCGAGGAGACCGACCACCTCACCGGCTTCGACTGTCAGGTCCAGGCCGTCGAGGGCCACCAGGCGGCCGTAGTGCTTCGTCAGATCACGGGTGCGGACGGCGGGGACTCCCATGGCGCGGCTCCTGGAGACGGCGGGACGACGACCGCCGACCAGGCTTCCCGGCACACCGCGTTCACCGTACTGCCGATGTCCCGCCCCGGGGAAGCCCCGCCCGTGTCGTCATGGCCCCACCGGCCGGTCGACCAGCGCCACCAGCTTCTTCGGGGCCAGCACGCAGTAGCTCTCGGTGAGCAGTTCGGCGACCTCGGTCCAGTCCGTGTCCGCGTCCAGCCGCAGCCCGACCACGTCGGCGGCCCAGTCCGGCTTGAAGAAGTGCGGCCCGGCCGCGAGCAGCCCGGCGATCTCGTCACCGGGGGAGCGGAACGTCATCACGCAGACCGGCTCGTCGGTCGCCGCGGCCCGCGCGTACGCCGCCTGGTGGCCCGGGTCGACGGTGAGCACGTGGGCGAACGTCCGGCCGCGGACGCGCCATCGCACGCCCACCCAGGCCGCTTCCTCGTAGGTCTCCGGCAGGCCGAGGCAGACCGGCCGCAGGCGGGCGAGGTGCTCGGGTGGGACGTCTCCGGGGCCGGTCATGCGCGCAGGCTAGCCGCAGCCCCCGACAATCCGGCCGCACCGGCGTGGCGGCCCGCCGCCGCGCGTCCGGGAAGGAAATGTCGTAGCCGGGGAGTACGACAGCGATGAGTTTCGGTGAGCCGCACGGTCATTGCGGGGAGAACCCCTCGGACGAGAGGACGAGACATGAGCGGCGTACGAGTACTTGTCGGCACGCGCAAGGGCGCGTTCATCCTGACCTCGGACGGCAGGCGCGACGACTGGACCGTCGACGGGCCGCACTTCGGCGGCTGGGAGATCTACCACCTGACCGGTTCACCCGTCGAACCGGACCGGCTGTACGCGTCCCAGTCCGGCGGCTGGTTCGGGCAGTTGATCCAGCGCTCGGACGACGGCGGCCGGACCTGGGCGACTGTCGGCAACGACTTCGCCTACAGCGGCGAGGTGGGGCAGCACCTCTGGTACGACGGCACCCCACGGCCGTGGGAGTTCAAGCGGATCTGGCACCTGGAGCCGTCCCGCCACGACCCCGACACCGTGTACGCGGGCGGCGAGGACGCCGCCCTCTACCTGTCCACCGACGGCGGTCAGAAGTGGTCCGAGCTGACCGCGCTGCGGCAGCACCCGACCGGCCCGTCCTGGCAGCCCGGCGCGGGCGGGATGTGCCTGCACACGATCATCCTCGACGCGGCCGACCAGGACCGGATCTACGTCGCGATCTCGGCGGCGGGCGCGTTCCGCAGCGACGACGGCGGCGCGAGCTGGCTGCCGATCAACAAGGGCCTGCGTTCCGGCGAGATCCCCGACACCGACTCCGAGGTCGGGCACTGCGTGCACCGTCTCGCCCAGCACCCGTCCCGGCCGGACACGCTGTTCATGCAGAAGCACTGGGACGTCATGCGCACCGACGACGCGGGCGCCAACTGGCGGGAGGTCAGCGGCGACCTGCCGACGGACTTCGGCTTCCCGATCGCGGTGCACGCGCACGAGCCGGAGACGGTCTACGTGGTGCCGATCACCAGCGACTCGCTGCACTACCCGCCGGAGGGCAAGCTGCGCGTCTACCGCAGCCGTACCGGCGGTGAGCACTGGGAGCCGCTGACCGAGGGGCTGCCGCAGTCGCACTGCTACGTCAACGTGCTGCGCGACGCGATGGCCGTCGACACGCTCGACCCGTGCGGCATCTACTTCGGCACCACCGGCGGTCAGGTCTACCACTCGGCCGACGGCGGCGACACGTGGGCGCCGATCGTGCGGGACCTGCCGGGCGTGCTCTCGGTCGAGGTCCAGGTGCTGCCGTGATCCGGGTGGTGCTGCCGGCGCACCTGAAGAACCTGGCGCACGTCACCGGCGAGGTACGCGTCGAGGTGGCCGGGCCGCCCACCCAGCGGGAGGTGCTCGACGCGCTGGAGGCCGCGTACCCGATGCTGCTCGGCACGATCCGTGACCGGCACAGCGGGAAGCGCCGGCCGTTCGTCCGCTTCTACGCCTGCGAGCTGGACCTCTCCAACGAGTCCCCGGACGACCCGCTGCCGGAGGAGGTGGTCGCCGGCAAGGAGCCGTTCATCGTGCTCGGCGCGATGGCGGGCGGTTGAGCGCCACGGCCGGCCGTTGAGCGGCACCACCGGCGGTTGAGCGGCACGACCGGGAACCGCGCTCGCCAGCGCCACGTCTGACCGGCATGACCCGTCACGGATACCGGACGCTCGGATGCACGCTGACCGTCACGCTGGCTCTCGCCGGCTGCACCGCGTCACCGCCGGCCGCCGACCCGCCACCCACCGGGCGGGTCGTACCGGCCGGCGGGCTGCGGCTGGTGGCGTTCGACGGCTGCGACGAGGCGCTGCGGCAGCTCCGCACGGCCGCGAAGGCGGCGGTCGGCCCGTGGGGATTCGGCGCGGACGACCTCCGGCAGTTCAGCGCGGAACGGGCGACGGCGCTCGGCGGCGTCGCCAAGGACGCGAGCGGGGCGTCCGCGGCGGGCTACTCCGGCACCAACGTGCACGAGGCCGGCGTGGACGAACCGGACCTGGTCAAGACCGACGGGAAGCGGATCGTCACGGTCACCCGGGGCGTGCTGTCAGTGGTCGACCCGGCGAGCCGTCGCGTGACCGGCCGGCTGGCGCTCGATCCCGACGCCGAGCGGTTCTCCGGCGGCGAGGCGAGCCTGCTGCTGCACGGCGACCGGGCGCTCGTGCTGCTGCGCGCCGGACGGACCGTCAAGGGCCCCGTACCGGGCAGGCAGACGCGCCCGGGCACGACCCCGCAGGCCCGGCTGGTCCTGCTGGACCTCGCCGGACCGCCGCGCGTGGTCGGGGAGTACCGGATCGACGGCCTCCTGGTCGACGCCCGGCAGTCCGGCGCGACCGCCCGCGTGGTGATCCGGTCCGCGCCACGGCTCGACTTCCCCTACCGGTCCGATCGCAAGACGGACGCCCAGCGGATCGCCGCCAACCGCGCGGTCATCGACAAGGCCACGCTCGACGACTGGCTGCCCCGCTACGAGATCCGCGACGACGTGCGGACCGTCGGCACCGGACGGGTCGGCTGCGACCGGGTCAGCCGGCCGGCGGGCTTCTCCGGCGCGTCGATGGTGACTGTGCTCAGCTTCGACCTGGGCGCGTCCGCGCTCGGCGCCGGTGACCCGGTCACCGTGGCCGCCGACGGCGACACCGTCTACAGCAACGGCGCACGCCTCTACGTCGCCAACGACCAGCGCTGGCGGACGTGGCGTGGCGGGCCGTCCGCGGCACGCGACACCAACACCGAGATCTACCAGTTCGACACCGCGGCGGGCACGCCCCGCTTCGTCGCCGCCGGGTCCGTGCCCGGCTGGCTGATCGACCAGTACGCGCTGTCCGAGTGGGACGGTCACCTGCGTGTGGCGACCACGACGGGTGACACCTGGGGCCGGCGGACCACCTCGCAGTCCGGCGTCTACGTGCTGCGCACCGACGGCGCCACGCTGACGCGGGTCGGCGCGGTCACCGGTCTGGGCAAGGGCGAGCGGATCTTCGCGGTGCGGTTCGTCGGCGGCACCGGATACGTGGTCACGTTCCGGCAGACCGACCCGCTG
This sequence comes from Micromonospora sp. CPM1, assembly GCF_023896895.1. Classification (NCBI taxonomy): domain Bacteria; kingdom Bacillati; phylum Actinomycetota; class Actinomycetes; order Micromonosporales; family Micromonosporaceae; genus Micromonospora; species Micromonospora sp. CPM1. The sequence goes on along the minus strand of NZ_JAMHIU010000024.1, from coordinate 26,217 downwards.
TACGGTGTGGACCTGCGTGACCCGGCCGCGCCCCGGGTCACCGGCGAGTTGAAGATCAACGGGTATTCGTCGTACCTGCACCCGGCCGGCGACGGCCGCCTGATCGGGGTCGGCCAGGACGCGACCGACCAGGGGCGGGTGACGGGCACGCAGGTGTCGCTGTTCGACGTGGCCGACCCGGCCCGGCCGGCGCGGATCGCCCAGCACCACGTCGCGGGCGGCTGGTCCGAGGCGGAGAACGACCCGCACGCGTTCCTGTACTGGGCGCCGGAGCGCCTGGTGGTGATCCCGGTGCAGCGGCCGGGCGTGGTGACCGACCGGGCCGAGAGCGTCAAGGGCACGCCGTCCGGTGGTGTGCTGGCGCTGCGCATGGGCGACAAGGGCTTCACGGTCGCCGGCGCCGTCGACCATCCGGGCGCGCTCACCGACGGCGGCGAGTGGACCCCGATCCGCCGCTCGCTGATGGTCGACGGTGTGCTCTGGACGGTCTCCGACGCCGGTCTCAAGGCGACCGCCCTGTCCGGCATGACCACCCTGGCCTGGGTGCCGCTGACCTGACGCCGACCGAAGGAAGCCACTGGTCTGACGCCGGCCGGGAAACCCGTCGCGGCGGCGGGCGGCGTCCCGGATGATCGGGCCGTGCGGATCCGGCTGCGACGACTGTGCATCGACGGGCGCACCTTCACCTGGCGGGCGGAGATCCGGGAGGTGCGGGGCGACACCGACTGCCACCGCTGCGTCCGGCTTCGGATCTGGGGCGGCGGGAAGACGAGCCGGGCGCTCCAGGCGGATCTGCTGTCGACCACGTGGGGCACACCATGGCCGCCCTGTGCCGTCGACGACGTCTATCCGACCTCGGCCGACGTACGCGCCGTCATCGAGTACGCCCTGCGGCACGGATGGCAGCCCGATCGGCGCGGAGGCACGTACCCGCTCACGGAGCGGGAGCACGCCGCCCGGTTCCGGCTGCCCGGCTTCCTGCTCACCGACCGGCTGCGCGGACCGGAGGGCGGCGACCCGACGCGGCGCGTCGAGTCGGCGTGGACCGCCACGAACGGCGGCTGACCGGGCCTCGCCGCGCCCACGAGTGCGCGACGAGGCCCGGTTCCCTCACTGTTCCAGCGCCGCCTCGGCCGCCGCCACCTGCGGTCCCACCCGCAGCGCGTGTGCGACGACGCCGCCGAGGAGGAACGTCGCGGCGGTGACCGCGGCGATCCGGTTGCCCGGCTCCTGCGCCATCCACAGCGCCGCCTGCCGCCATTGCGGCCCGCCCGGGACGGCCAGGAACGCCCCCAGGGCGGCCCAGGCGGTCGGCACCTGCCAGGCGGCCCGCGCGCCTGCGAGCGCGGCGCCGAGCCCGACCAGCCCGATCAGCCCGGCCGTGTTGCGGGCCAGCGCGGCCGGCGGACCGAAGTCCGCGCCGAGAACGCGGGCGGCGGCCAGCATCCCGACCACCGCCGCGCCGTACGTGAGCAGGTGCCCGGCCCGGCGCGGCGGCCAGGACCACGCGGCGGTCCGCTCCAGCGCCGGGTCGGTGCCGGCCAGCGTCGGCCCGAGCGGCGCCACCGCCAGCGCGGTGGTGAGCACGGCGAGGCCGGCGGGCACCTCGGGGCGATCGGTGAAGCCGGACCAGGCGGCGGCCATCACGGCGACCGCGACAGCGGATCCGGCCAGGGCGGCGGGTAGCCGGCGGGACCGCACGTACAGCGGCAGCCAGCGGCTCACGGCGCGGCCCGTCCGGTGAGCGCCGGCATCAGGTCCGGCTCGCACCGCGCGGCCGCGTCCCGCAGCGCGGTGACCCGCCGCATCTGCTCCGGCTCGGGCAGCGCGCGCAGTTGCCGCACCCCGGCCCGGATCTCCTCCTGCTGCTCGTCGGCGTACCGGTATCCGGTCCAGGAGTCCCACAGCCGTACGGTCTCGGTGTCCAGCAGCCAGGCCGCGACGATCGCCGGGGCGATGTCGTCGCCGCTGCGGCCGCAGCCGGACCACATGGTGCCGCCGCCCAGGGCGATGCGCTCGGCCACGTCCGCGGCCCGGCCGGTGTCCGGGTCGACCTCGAGGAGGAACTGGACGGTGCCGGGTGCGGGCTTGGGCCGGTGCCACTGCTCGCTGTCGTTGCTGCCGATGGTGTCCAGCCGCAACTCCGCCGCGCGGGTCGGTGCGTCCGGCAGCTTCGCCAGCGCGCGCAGCCCTCGGTGGGCCTCGGTGGTGACCTCGGGCAGCAGGTGCGCGTTGACGGCGGTGACGCACACCTGCGGCGCGCCGTCGGCGCAGACGTAGCGGCGCGCTCCCGGGTCGAGCTGCCAGATCCCGGCCGGGCCGGGCACGCCGATCAGCACGAGACCCGCCACGCCGCCGGCCAGGCCCGCGAGCGCGCCGGCCCGGGTCAGCCACGACCCGCCCGCCGCCAGGAGCAGGCCGGCGAGCACCAGCCCGGCCCCCAGCGCCAGCCGGCTCAGCAGCAGCCGGTCCGACAGCGTCTCCCAGGGCGTGTCCGGCGGCCAGTTGATCATGAGGGACACGTTCGACACCTTGCTGTCCGCACCCGCGAGCATGGACGTGCCCTCCTGCGCGACCAGCGCGGCGGCGGCCAGCAGCGGGGGCAGCAGCGGTGAGGGCCACAGGCGCCCGACGGCCGTGCCGCACCAGGCCGCGCCGACGAGCACCAGCACGTCGACCAGGGGCCCGGCGAGCCCGCGTACGCCGACGTAGGCGCCGCCGGTGGCGACCAGCGCCGCACCGCCGGCGAGCACGAGCAGGTGCGCGGCCGCGACGGCGACGCCGAGCGCGGTCATCGCCGGCAGCGTGCGCTGCCAGCGGGGCCGGCCGGTGCTGTTCATCAGCTCGTCGGCGCGGGTGCGCCGGTCCCGGCGGCCGAGCACCGCGCCGCCGGCCAGCGCCAGGGGCATCAGGAGGAACATGGCCGAGGAGTGCACGTAGCCCAGCCGCAGCCACTGTCCCTGCCAGAAGCTGTACATGCTGGCGACGCCGAGGATCCCGATGACGAGGAGCAGCACCGCCACGGCCGGCGCGTTCGAGCGGCGCAGTTCGATACGGACCTGTCGGATCATCACGCGCCCCGGTGCTGCTGGAGGAGGTACGAGTAGCCGCGCTCCGCTGCGCTGTCGCCGACGCCGCCGGTCTCGCCGTGGCGGACCAGGTCGGCGGGCAGGCCCTGGAACACGCGGGCGCCGTCGTCCATCAGGATGACGTCGGAGCAGGCCGCCACCACGTCCTCCACCAGGTGGGTCGAGACCAGCACGCACGCGTCCGCGCCGAGTTCGCGGATCAGCTCGCGGAACTGCACCCGCTGCTCCGGGTCCAGGCCGACAGTCGGTTCGTCGAGCAGCAGCAGCTCCGGTTCGTTCACGATCGCCTGGGCGATGCCGGCCCGGCGCAGCATGCCGCCGGACAGCGACTTGAGCTTGGCGTCGGCCCGGTCGGTGAGGCGTACCCGGTCGATTGCCCGCTGGGCGGCGCCCGGCACCGCGGAGGCGGGCATCTCCCGCAGCCAGGCCACGTACTCGACGTACTCCCGGACCGTGAACCGGGGGTAGTAGCCGAACTGCTGCGGCAGGTAGCCGAGGCGGCGGCGCACCGGGCGCAGCTCACGGGTCGTGGCGGCGTCCGCGCCGAGCAGCCGCAGCACGCCGGCGTGCGGCTTGACCACAGTGGCGAGCGCGCGCATCAGCGTGCTCTTGCCGGCGCCGTTCGGGCCGAGCAGCCCGTGCACGCCGGTGCCGAGCGTCAGGCCGAGGTTGTCGACGGCCAGGTGCCGCCCGGCCTTCACCGACAGTCCCACCGCCTCGATCCGCCAGGCGTGCCGGGTCGGCGCCACCTCGTCGGCGCTCACTGCGCGTACCAATGTCGTCTCCTTCTCGGGGCAGGGTGGTCCGCGGCGCCGTCGGGGCGCCGTGGCGTGGTTCCGGGGGGCCGGCGTCAGCCGGCGGGCCGCCGCAGGTGTTCGGCGCGCAGCGCGGTCAGCAGAGTGAGCACGACGGCGGCCGCCGCCCAGGCGGGCATGGTGGCGGGCCGGAGCAGGGCGTCGGTCGCGGCGGCGGCGCGGGCCGGGTCGGCGCCGCCGATGATCGACACGGCCGCGACCGCCGCGAGCCAGCCGCCGCCGAGGACGGCGGCGGCCAGCGGCACGCCGACGCGGCTGCCGAGCAGCAGCGTCGCCGCGGTGAACGTCAGGCAGGGCAGCAGCCACAGCGCGGGGTTGCGGCCGACCGCCAGCCCGGCCACCGCGAGCACCGGCGCCACCAGGAGCAGAACCGCGAGGGTACGGCGCAGCAGCAGTTCCAGCCCGGCGCGGGCGGTGCCGGCGACCACCTCCCAGTTCGGGTTGGCGCGTCGCGACCAGGCCACCGCGAGCCCGGCCAGCGGCGCCACCGGCGCCAGCAGCAGCACCGCCGACGGCTGGTCCGGGTAGTTGCGGTCCAGCAGCACCGCGGCGAGGATCGCCGTGCAGGTCATGGCCGCCCAGGCCAGCAGCGACCAGTCGGTCCAGCGCAGCCACCACCGCCGCAGCGGACGCCGGCGCACCGGCCGTGGCCCGGTGCGCGCCTGTTCCAGGATCGCCTCCCGGGTGTCGCCGAGCAGGGCCCGCAGCGGCGGGGCGGCCAGCTCGCCGAGCCGGTCCCGGCACTCGGCGCAGCCCTCCAGGTGCACCTCGATCGTCCAGGCGGCGGCGTCGTCGGGGCTGCCCGCGGCGTACGCGGTCAGGGCCGAGGGGGGAACGTGAGCGGTCATGCCAGCGCCTCCCGTAGCGCGTTGCGGGCACGCCGCGCCCGGCTCTTCACGGTGCCTTCCGGCACCCCCAGCAGGACGGAGGTCTCCCGGACGGTCAGCCCGTCCAGGACCATCGCGGCGAGCACCGCCCGCAGCTCCGGTGCGAGGGCGTCCAGCGCGGCGCCCACCTCCGAGCCGAGCGACCCGGCGAGCGCCTCGTCCTCGGCGGCCGGCGCGCTGCGTACCGGCAGCACGTCGGTCGGCACCTCCTGCACCCGGGCGCGGCGGCGCAGCGCGTCGACCAGGCGCCGGGCCGCGATGGTCCAGATCCAGCCGGCGGCCGAGCCACCCGGCGCGTCCGCGCCGCCGGAGGGCCGGATCCCGCTGAACGAGCCGGCGGCCCGCCACACCGTCAGGTACGTGTCCTGGAGGACCTCGGCGACGATGCCGTCGTCGGCGCACCGCCGCCGCAGCCGGATCGCGAGCCACGGCGACGTACGCCGGTACAGCTCGTCGAACGCGTCCAGGTCGGCGCGCGCGACCCGCCGCAGCAGCCGCTCCTCGTCCTGTTGGCTTCCTCCCACGCCTAGATGGTCGTTCACGGCACCTCCGACGGATCACGGCGCGGCGTGACCTGGGTCACACCGCGCCGTGGGTGGGTGTCCGTCACTCCGGTGCGGCGAACGGTCCCTTCGGTCCGAACGCCAGCGCGGCGAACCGCTCGCCGATGCGCCGGTCGGCGGCCGGGTCGGGGTGCAGCTCGTCGGGCAGCGGCAGTTCGGCGTAGTCGGCCTCGCCGTACAGCTCCAGGCCGTCGAGGTAGTGCAGGTTCGGGTCCGCGGCCCGGGACGCCACGATCCGGGCCAGCTCGGCGCGGATGACGCGCAGCGTGAGCCGGCCGGACGCCACCTCGGCCGGGTCGCCGGTGGCCCGGAACCGCACCCGCCCGTCGACGAACTCGACCGCGCCCGGGCCGGGCGTGTCCTCCTGGATCGGGCACAGGATCGACGACACGACCAGCAGCGGGGTGTCCGGATGCCCCTCCCGGAGGGTGTCCAGGAAGCCGTGCACGGCGGGGCCGAACGCGCGCAGCCGCATCAGGTCGCTGTTCACCACGTTGATGCCGATCTTGACGCTGATCAGGTCGGCCGGGGTGTCCCGCATGGCCCGCGCGGTGAACGGGTCGAGCAGAGCGCTGCCGCTGAACCCGAGGTTGACCAGCTCCACGCCGGCGAGCGTGGCGGCGATCGCCGGCCAGGTGCCGGTGGGGCTCTCCGCGTCCGAGCCGTGGCTGATCGAGCTGCCGTGGTGCAGCCACACCCGGCGGCCACCCGTGTCGGCCGGCTCGACCGGCGCGTCGGTGCGCAGCGCGACCAGCTCGGTGATCTCCCGGTGCGGCAGCCAGATCACCACCTCCTTGTCGGTGGCGGGCAGGTCGGTGAAGCGCACCGTGCCGACCGGACCGGCCTCGACGCCGGACGTGCCGGTGGCGAGGTCGATGGTGAGCACCTTGCCGCCGTCGGCGGTGGCCTGACCGGCGAGGCGGCCGTCGACGACCAGGTCGTAGCGGCCGTCGGGTCGCGGCCCGGTGCCCCGGTAGACCATCTTCGTGGGCAGCACGTCCAGCTCGACTGTGGTGGCGCGGGTACGGAACACCAGCCTTACGCCCGAGGGCATCGCCTCCGCCGTCATCAGCTGCGGGTCGACGTTCTGCGCCCGGGCCCACGCGGGCAGCCGGTGCGGCAGCACGCCGTCCGCTGTGTGTTCCAGGTCGAGCGCGCCGCGCAGCAGGTCGGAGGTGATCGGGGTGGTGATGTGCGGGGATGCCATGATCCCGATCCTGCCCCCGGAGCCGGGGGAGCGGCCACCTGATTCATCCGACAGGCCGGACTCGTCACGCCGGGTCAGTCGGCGAGCACCCGATCCACGTACCGGGCGGTCATGGTGGCGAGTACCCGGTCCGGGTCGGTGTCCCACACCTCGGCGTTGAAGATCTCCACCTCGATGTCGCCTGAGTACCCGGCGGCCTCCACCGCGCGGCGCAGCGGCGGGAAGTCGATGTGCCCGTCGCCCATCATGCCGCGCCCGAGCAGCACGTCGGCCGGCAGCGGGGTGAGGAAGTCGCACACCTGGAAGCTCGCGATCCGCGTTCCGGCGCGGGCGATCTGCCGCCACACGTCCGGATCCCACCAGACGTGGAACGTGTCCACCACGACGCCGACCTGCTCGGCCGGGAACGCCTCGGCCAGGTCGAGCGCCTGCCCGAGCGTGGACAGCACCGCCCGGTCGGCGCAGTACATCGGGTGCAGCGGCTCCAGCGCGAGCCGTACCCCGCGCTCGGCGGCGTACGGCGCCAGCTCGGCCAGCGCGTCGGCGACCCGCCGCCGGGCACCGGGCAGGTCGCGGGAGCCGGGCGGCAGGCCGCCGACGACCAGCACCAGGCAGGCGGCACGCAGCGCGGCGGCCTCGTCGATCGCGCGCCGGTTGTCCGCCAGGGCCTCGATTCGTCCGGCCTCGTCGGCGGCGGTGAGGAACCCGCCCCGGCACAGCGACGACACCCGCAGCCCGGCGCCGGTGACGAGCCGCGCGGCGGCCGGTACGCCGATCTCGGCCACCGGCTCGCGCCACAGCCCGATCGCCGGGATGCCGGCGCGCACACACCCGTCGACCGCCTCCGCCACCGACCAGCGCCGCGTGGTGCGCTGGTTGAGCGACAGCCGGGCCAGCCGGGGGTCGGCGGTCATCCGGCCACGCCCGCGACGTCGAGGTACGCGCGCATCCGCCGCGCCGCCAGTTCCGGGTCGCGCAGCAGCCCGGCGGCGTCGGCCAGCCGGAACGCCTCGACCAGGTGCGGTACGCCGCGCCCGCCGTGCAGGCCGCCGACCATGGTGAAGCCCGGCTGCTGCCCGTTCAGCCAGGACAGGAACGCGATGCCGGTCTTGTAGTACGGCGTGGGCGGGGCGAACAGGTGCCGGGACAGCGGCACCGTCGGGTCGAGGACGGCGCGGAACCCGGCCGGGTCGTCCGCGTCGAGGCGTCCCAGTGCCGCCGACGCGGCCGGGGCGATCGCCGCGAACGCGCCGAGCAGGGCGTGGCTGAACCGCTTCCCGTCGCCCTCGATCAGCTCCGGGTAGTGGTAGTCGTCGCCGGTGTAGACCTTCACGGCCGGCGGCAGCAGCTCCCGCAGCCGCACCTCCCGGCCCGCGTCGAGCAGCGACACCTTCACCCCGTCGACCAGGTCGGCGTGGGCGTGCACCAGCGCCGCGAACGTCGCGGTGGCCTCGTCCAGGTCGGTCGAGCCCCAGTAGCCGGTCAGCGCCGGGTCGAACATGTCGCCGAGCCAGTGCAGCACCACGGGCGCGCCTGCCTCCCGCAGCACCCGTTCGTAGACGCGCAGGTAGTCCTCCGGGCCGGTGGCGAGCGCGGCGAGGTGCCGGCTGGCCATCAGCACCGGCGTGGCACCGCACTCCTGGACCACTGTGACCTGCTCGGCGTACGCGGCGACCACCTCGTCGAGCGTGGCGGGCGGGCCGGTGAGCTGGTCGGTGCCGGCCCCGGCCACGATGCGCCCGCTGCAGGCGGCGGCCTCGGCGGCGCTGCGCCGGATCAGCTCGCGGGTGGCCGCCCAGTCCAGCCCCATCCCGCGCTGCGCCGTGTCCATCGCCTCGGCCACACCCAGGCCCCACGACCACAGGTCGCGCCGCACCGCGAGCGTCGTGTCCCAGTCCAGCCGCGCCGGGCGGCCGGGGGAGTTGTCGGCGTACGGGTCGGCGACGACGTGCGCCGCCGCGTACGCGATCCGGCCGGCCGGCGGCGCGGACGGCCGGTGCCAGGCGGGCGGTTCCCGCAGCGTCAGCTTCTCGGTGCCACCGCCCGGAACCGGCAGCGTGATCCGCGTGCTCACCGGGGGATCTCCTCGATCGGCACCCGCCGCCCCTCCCGCGCCGAGCGCAGCCCGGCCTCGGCCAGTTGCACGCCCCGGGCGCCGGCGAGGAAGTCCCACGGGAACGGTTCGTCGTCGACGACGTGCCGCAGGAACGCCTCCCACTGCACCTTGAACGCGTTGTCGTGCTCGCCGTTGTCCGGCACGGTCTGCCACTGCGCGCGGAACGGCTCGGTGGCCGGCAGGTCGGGGTTCCACACCGGCATCGGGGTGGCGCCCCGGTGCTGGATGCGGCAGTCGCGCAGCCCGGCGACAGCGCTGCCGTGCGTGCCGTCGACCTGGAACTCGACCAGCTCGTCCCGGTGCACGCGGACCGCCCAGGAGGAGTTGACCTGCGCGATGATGCCGCCGGCCAGCTCGAAGATGCCGTACGCGGCGTCGTCGGCGGTGGCCCGGTAGCGGGCGCCGGTCTCGTCGACGCGCTCGGGGATGTGGGTGGCGGTGACGGCGGTGACGGCGGTGACCGGGGCGATGATCTGCTCCAGCACGTAGTGCCAGTGCGGGAACATGTCCAGCGTGATGCCGCCGCCGTCCTCGGCGCGGTAGTTCCAGCTCGGGCGCTGCGCGGTCTGCCAGTCGCCCTCGAACACCCAGTAGCCGAACTCGCCGCGCACGGACAGGATCCGGCCGAAGAAGCCGCCGTCCACGAGCCGCTTGAGCTTGCGCAGGCCGGGCAGGAACAGCTTGTCCTGCACGACGCCGTTGCGGACGCCCCTGGCGGCGGCGAGCCGGGCCAGCTCCAGCGAGGCGAGGAACCCCTCGGCGAGCGGCTTCTCGGTGTAGACGTGCTTGCCGGCCTCGATCGCCGCCCGGATCGCCTTCTCCCGCGCGGTGGTCACCTGCGCGTCGAAGTAGATCCGGTGGGCGTCGTCGGCGAGCGCCGCGTCCAGGTCGGTGGTGTACGCCGACAGCCCGTGCCGCTCGGCGATCTCGGCGAGCCGGTTCTCGTCGCGGCCGACCAGGGTCAGCTCGGGCCAGATGCGGCTGCCGTCGCGGGCCGGGACGCCGCCCTGTTCGCGGATGGCGAGCAGGGACCGGACGAGGTGCTGCCGGTAGCCCATCCGGCCGGTGACGCCGTTGAGGATGATGCCGACGGACGTGCGTTCCACTGGGCCTCCCCGCAGGTGAATGCGCTTTCAGTAAGCGCTTTCAGGGTGCTACCGTAGCCACGCCGGAACACCGGGTCAAGACGTTCCGCAGGGAGACGCATCGATGTCGCACGTGACGCTGGAAGACGTGGCCAGGGCGGCCGACGTATCCCTGGCCACCGCCTCCCGGGCGCTCAACGGGCGGCGCGTCACCCCGCACCTGCACGACCGGGTCCTGGCCGCCGCCGCGCGCCTCGCGTACACCCCGAACGCCCACGCCCGCGCGCTGGCCGGCGCGTCCCGCCGCAGCGTCGGCGTCGTCTGCCACGACGTCACCGACCCCTACTTCGCCGCCGTCGCCGGCGGCGTCATGCGCGTCGCCGCCGACAACGACCTGCTGGTCATGCTCGCCAGCACGTTCCGCGACCCGGAACGCGAGATCGCGTACGTGTCGATGCTGCGCGCCGAACGCGCCCCGGCCATCCTGCTCATCGGCTCCGGATTCGAGGACCCCCGCTGGGAGCGGGCCATGGCCGCCGAGCTGGCGCCCTACCTCGACGGCGGCGGCCGGGTCGCGGTGGTCAGCCGGCACCGCACCCTGAAGGTCGACAGCGTCCTGCCGGAGAACCGGGCCGGCGCCGCCGAGCTGGCCCGCGCGCTGCTCGGCCTGGGGCACCGCCGCTTCGCGGTGCTCTCCGGCCCGCCCGAGCTGACCACAGTCGCCGACCGGCTCGGCGGGTTCCGCGACGAGCTGACCGCCGCCGGTGTGACGCTCGCCCCGGGCGCGGTGGCCGAGGCGGCGTTCACCCGCGACGGCGGCTACCGGGCGATGACCGAGCTGCTCGACCGCGGGCTCGACGCCACCTGCGTGTTCGCGTGCACCGACGTGATGGCCGTCGGCGCGTACGCGGCGCTGCGCGACCGCGGGCTGTCGGTGCCCGGCGACGTCTCGGTCGCCGGCTTCGACGACATCCCGGTCGTACGCGACCTCACCCCGCCGCTGACCACAGTGGCGTTGCCGCTGCACCGGCTCGGCGAGGAGGCGATGAAGCTGGCCCTGACCGAGAACGCCGGTCGGCGCCGCCGGATCGTGCGGCTGCCCGGCGAGGTGGTGCTGCGGGCCAGCACGGCCCCGGTCGCCTGAGCCCGGCCGGTAGGGTGCCGTCATGATCGAGGACGCCACGTGCCGCTGACGAACCCCTGGCTGACCGGGCCGACGCCGACGAGGAAGCTGGACCGGGACCGCCTCGCCGAACGCATCCTCAACCTGCTGTCGTCGCAGAACATGTGCGTGCTCGCCACCGCCGGGCCGGACGGGCCGCTGGCCACGCCGGTGCGCTACTACCCGCTCGACTTCACGCTGATGTTCACCGCCGCGCCGCGCTCACCGAAGATGCGCAACATCGCCGCCGACCCGCGCGTGTCGGTCGGCGTCTTCGCGCCGCTGGTCGGGCTCGCCAGCAGCCGCGGCGCCCAGGTGTTCGGCACCGCCCGGGTGCTCGGACCGGAGCACCCCGACCGGGCCCGCCACTGGGCCGCGTTCCGCTGGGAGAACGAACACGCCGAGCGGGGCCGGTCGCTGTCCGAGCCGCCCGAGGACCCTCTCGTCGTGATCGAGGCCGACCGCATCGTCTACACCGAACACTGGCTGCGCCGCGAGGGCTACGCCCCACGCCAGCACTGGCGTCGCTGACGCCGCTCACCGTTCGCCGGTGGTGTCGCGGCGGGCGTCGCCCGCGGCCCGCCACCTGCGGCCGAGGCGCGCTACGGACCGGCGGGGGAGCGGGTGGCGCGGAGCAGGTTGCCGGCCAGGTGCAGGTCCCCGCCACCGACCTGGGCGAGCACGTCGATCGGCTCGACAGTCACCTGCGTCCAGAGCGGGTCGGGGAAGGCCGCGCGCAGGGCGTCGGCGTCCAGGCCCCAGCCCTCGCCCGCGTCCGGCGACACCGCCAGGACGAACACCGCACCGCCGGGCGCGGTCAGCCGTGGCAGCAGCGCCAAATAGTCGCGCACGGCAGCGCCCCGCCGGTCCAGCGAGTGCAGCAGCCCGGAGTCGAACACCGAGTCGTACGGCACCGGCGGCACCGGGATCGCCGTCGCGTCGCACACCTCGAAGCGCACCGGCAGGCCCGCCGCTGACGCCTTGGCCCGGGCCTGGTCGATCGCCACCGGCGAGATGTCGACGCCTGTCACGTCGTGTCCGCGGCGGGCCAGCGCGAGCGCCAGCTCACCGGTGCCGCAGCCGACGTCGAGCACGCGCGGGCCGCGTACCCCGGTGTCGAGGACCTCGGCGAGCGCCGGCTGCGGCCCGCCGATCTCCCACGGCGGCTGGTCGGCGTCGCGGTAGAGGCGGTCGTAGTGGACGTCGTCCGGCTCGTCGGTCATCGCGTACCCCCTCGGTCGGTGCCGGCCCACCCCCGAGCGTGTCACGTCCGGCGGCGATCAGTGCCCCGCCGGAGGTCAGAACCGCAGGCGGCGCAGGTAGCGGTAGCCGACGGCGGCGGTCTGCTGCGGCGTCACATCCGGGGTGTCGTTCTCCACGATGTACTCCATCACCTGGTGCCCCCGGAAGATCCGCGCGAAGTCGATCATCCCGGTGCCCAGGTCGGCCATGTCGCCGGTGGCCGGGTCGCGGTCCTTGACGTGGTACTGCAACACCCGCTGCGGCGCCGAGCGGATCACGTCGAGCGTGAAGCCCTCCGGGTCGTCGACGCCCTCGCCGGAGTTGATGCCGCCGGTGACCGCCCAGTAGATGTCGATCTCCAGGTGCACCAGGCGCGGGTCGAGTTCCTCGGTCAGCACGTCCCACGGCCGCCGGCCGTTGCCGAAGTCGATGGTGAACTCGTGCGCGTGGTTGTGGTAGCCGTACCGCAGGCCCGCCTTGCGCGCCGCGGCGGCCTCGACGTTCATCTGCTCCGCCCAGCGCTTCCAGTCGTCCTCGCGGTCGGAGTTCAGGTACGGCACCACCATGAACCGCTGGCCCAGCGTACGGGCGTTCGTGATCTTCTCCTCCAGCGCGGTGGCGTCGGCGGCGATGCCGTCGTGGCTGGAACTGGCCTTGATGCCGATACCGTCCAGGAACCGGCGCAGCTCCCAAGCGGTACGGCCGAAGTAGCCGAGTGCCAGCTCGACCCGCGGGTAGCCGATCCGGGCCAGGTGCGCCAGCGTCGCGTCGTAGCCGGGAGAGCCGTTCAGAGCGTCGCGGACGGTCCAGAGCTGGAGGCTGATCAGCTCCTTCGGCACCGGGCGCCGGCCGTGATGGTGCCCGCCGCCCGCCTGGGCCGCAGTCGCGCCGAGCCCGGTGGCGAGCCCGATCCCGGCCAGCACGGCCAGGGAGCCGCGCAGCAGGTCGCGCCGGTCCAGCGACTGCCGCAGCACGGCGTGTCCGTCGAATCCGTAGCACATGGTCGCACTCCTTCGTCGCCTGTGACCGACGCTACAAAAGGCATGTCGATATGTCTATGGCTTTCGGTGCTGTGAATAGAACTTTCGATCGGAGTGGCGGAAAGTCGGTGCTACGCGTTGTCGGTACCGCGTGGCAGGCTCGGGACGTGGCCGCATACGACGTCGCTCTCGTCCTGCTCGTCGACCCGACCGGCGCGATCCTCATGCAGCACCGCGACGGCAACGCGCCGGTGTCGCCGTACCAGTGGAGCCTGCCCGGCGGCAGCATCGAGCCCGGCGAGACCCCGGAGCAGGCCGCCCGCCGCGAGCTACGCGAGGAGACCGGGCTGACCGCCGGTGAACTGCACCTGCTGTGGAGCGGCCCCCGCCCGCACGAGGACGGCTTCGCGCACGCCGTCACCGTGTACGTCTTCCGTGGCGCCACCGACGCACGGCAGGAGGACGTGGTGCTCGGCGAAGGGCAGGCCATGGTCTTCGTGCCCCGCGACCAGGTGCTCGACCGGGATCTGGCGGTCAGCGCGGCGAAGGTGCTGCCGCTGCACCTCGCGGAAACCGTCTAGCGCCCGGTCAACGCCCCGGCCAGCACGCCGGCGAACCGGGGGAGCAGCTCGTCGTCGGGCAGATGATCCGGGTTGATCTCGGTGACGGACAGCCCGGCGAACCGCGGGCTCGCCACCAGCTCGGCCAGCGTCGCCGCCGCCTCGTCGAGCCTGAGCCCGAACGGCTCCGGCACGTCCGCCAGCGGCGCGTCCACGAAACTCAGCACGTCCACGTCGAAGTGCACCACGAACCGGTCGGCCGCTCCCTCGGCCACCGACCGGGCCCGGCGCGCCGCCGCCCGCGCGTCGGCGTGCACCTCCTCGGCCGGCACGTACGCCAGCCCCAGCTCCGCCACCAGCTCCCGCTCGTGGTCACCCCGGGGCAGCGAGTCCCCGTACACCACCACGCGCTCCGGCGACAGCAGCGGCACCGCCGGCCCGACACCCGCCACCTCGGGCAGCGTCCCCGGCAACCCGAGCATGTGCGCCAATCCCATGGCGTCCAGGTTGCCGTTCGCGCGGGTCTCCGGCGTGTAGAGATCCGGCCCGCCGTCCACGTACACCAGCGCGGGCGACAGCCCGGCCCGCGCGCAACCCGCGACCAGGCCGACAGTCACCGTGCAGTCGCCGCCGAGCACCAGCGGCGCGCGCCCCCGGCCCAGCGCCGCCGCGACCCGGTCGGCCACCGCCGAGGCGACCGCGGCCACCGCGCCCGCGTTCTGACCCCTGGGGTACGCCGGATCCGGTCGCCACCGGAAGCCCGGCACGTCACCGGCGTCCTCGACGTCGGCGCCCAGCAGGTCGAGCAGACCGGCGGCGCGCAAGGCGGCGGGTGCGCGCTCGATGCCCGGGGTGTGGGCACCGGCGCTCGACGGCGCCCCGATGATCGTCCACTGACGATGATCCATCGCCCCACCCTAACCTCGGGTGGGGCCCGACACCGGGATCAGCGCAGCACCAGCAGGTCCAGCGCGTCGATCACCGGGCCGCTGTGCACATGCGCTGCCTCGCGCAGCCGCCGGACGCCGGCGGCGTACTCCGCATCGGTGATCAGCTGAAGCGGAGTGTGCGCCTCCCGTCGCAGGCCGGCCGCCGCCTCCCGCAGCGACGGCGCGGTGACCTGCGGAACCTGCTCGACCGCCGCGGTGGCGAAGCCGGCGGCCGCGAAGGCGGCCTCGACGTCGGCGATGCCGGGATACGTGTCCAGCACGCGAACGGCCTCGGGGAAGTAGTCGAACAGCGTGATCGCCTCGTGCCGTCCGGCGAACGCGGACCGGATGAGCACCGGGGCGCCGGGCCGCAGCACCCGGCGCAGCTCGCGCGCCGCGACGGCCAGGTCGGGCACGTGATGAATGACTGTGGACAGCCACGCGCCGTCGACGCTGCCGCTCGCGAGTGGGATGCGTTCGGCGTCACCCGCGATCAGCGGGGCGAACGCGCACCGGGCGCGCATCGCCGCCGACGGCTCGACGGCGACCACCTCGACGCCGGGGAACCAGTCGATGAGCGAGCGTGCCCAGGTGCCGGTCCCGGCGCCCAGGTCGAGCAGCCGCATGCCGGGATGCGGAGCGAGGTGGCGGGTGACGGCGGCCCGCCAGGCCGTGAGACCGTCCTCGGTGAGGTGCCGGGTCGCGGCGAACGCCTCGGCGTCGGCGTCGTGGTACGCGATGCGGGCCATACACGACAGCCAACTCCCCGGCGGGCTGCCGGGGCAAGCACTGTGACGCGTTACCTGCGGACCTCGGAGAGGGGCAGAGAGTGCGGTATCGGATCCACTTCGACGCCGAGCTACCGGCGGATGCCCTGCGCGCGTTCCTGTTGTTGCAGTACGGCGTCGCGCCGGAAGCCGTGTACGTCGGGCGGATCGAGGACCGGGCCGTCGACGATCCGCGACCGGTGGCGATGCTCAACCCGCCCGACCAAGACAAGGGCTTCGGGTGGATCCTCACCGGCGACACCGAACTGGCCGACGCCACCGGTCTGCGCGAACATGATTTCGCGGTCACCCTCACCCGCGCGTTCGGCGTACGGGCGCTCGTCGACGACGGCGGCATCCATCCTGACCGGTGGGTGCTGGTGAGCGCCGACGGCAGCAGCGGCCGGGTGCTGACCGACTGCGACGCCGCCGCCGACGGGGACCTGCGGATCGTGCACGCGCTCGAACCGATCAGTGGGGAGCCGCAGCTCGTCGTCGTACCGCCGCCGGACTGGGCCCGAGACTGGTGACCCGTCGGGTCCACCGCCCGGTCGCGTACCCGATGCCGCCGGTGCGGGGTCGCCGCCTGGCACCGGTCGCGGCGACGACTAACGCGGGCGCCACCGTACATCGGACAGGCAGGCCATGGCCGCGTGACGGATCCGGTCGATGCCACGTGGGTGCTGCCCCGTGCGGAGGAGCTTCCTGTCCAGCAGCACCAGACCCTGGTGCTGCTGGCTGACTCGCGGTTGTGGCAGTCCTCGTCCGCCAGGTCCTTCTCCACGGCGGCAACACGACGCCGGGCGGCCGGTTCAGGATGCGGGTCACCTCCCGACGCAGAAACTCGCTGTGGCGGTCACCGATCTCGTACCACTGCCCCTCGTGCGGCAGCATGTGCCCGCCCTCGACGTCGACCTCGGCGGTGACCCAGCGGCGCACCGGCGTCAACGCCGTCTCCTCGGTATCGGCGTAGAGCGTCAGCGTGCCGTTACGCAACCCGGTCCACCGGTCACCGCCGAGGGCGTGGACGGTGTGCGACAGGATGGTCGCCAGGTCCAGGTCCGTGGTCAGGCTCGGGCGTTGCCCGGAGCGGGGTACGCGAACCCGGTACGAACCGACGTGCTCGACGTCGGCCACCAGGCTGCCCGCGCTCCCTACCCCGACCGGACGGCGGAGCTGACCGTGTACGAGCAGGGCTGGGCCAGCCCTGACACATTGGTCACCAGTCCCGGCGGCTCATCGGCAAGATCCTGGAGGGGGTGCACCACGGTCGAACCGATCTGGACCGCGGATGATCGAGGATCTGGCACCGGTCGGGCGAGCGGTGCGACGATCCTGACCGACATCGAGGCAAGGAGACCCGAATGGACGACGACGCCGGGAAACTGCGTGACCTCGCCCGGGAGATGGCCCACCTCGGCGGGACGGAGCTGCTGCGCCGCTTCGGCGATCACGGTCGGGTCGACTACAAGTCCTCACCGACCGACCCGGTCAGTGAGGCCGACCGGGCGGCGGAAAAGGCGATTGTGGAAGTCATTCACCGGCGGCGGCCCGGCGACGGCATCCTCGCCGAGGAGGGCAGCGACCAGGCCAGCGGCACCGGACTGCGCTGGGTGATCGACCCGCTGGACGGCACCGTCAATTACATCAGCGGCATCCCGTTCTGGTGCGTCAGCGTCGCCTGCGAGCGGGCGAGCACGGGCGGCTGGACGCCGCTGCTCGGGGTGGTCCACGACCCGGTGCACGACGAGACGTTCCATGCCGTCACGGGTAACGGCGCCTGGCTGGGAGAGCGGCCGTTGCACAGGCCCGGCCGCAGTGAGTTGGGCGAGATCATCCTTGCCACCGGCTATGCCTACGACGTTGCGCATCGCAAGCACCAGTCCGAGGTCATCGCCGACCTCGCCGCCGACGTGCGGGGCGTACGGATGCTCGGCTCCACCGCCCTGGCGCTGGCGTGGATTGCGGCCGGCCGGATCGACGCTTACGTAGAGGACCGCGCCTCCCAGTGGGACTGGGCGGCCGGTCGGGTGATTGCCGCCGAGGCGGGCGCCTCGGTGGAGCCGCTCGACAGTGGTGTGCTCGCTGCGCCGCCGGAACTGGTCGGCCAGTTGCGGTCCCGCGTCAGGACCGAGGGCTGACCGGCAACTCGTAGACGGCGCGGTCCTTGCCAGCGCCCTTGAAATCCGTCAGCACCTGCACGCCGCCGACATTCCGGTTGCCGGGGACATTGTGAAAACCGAGCGTGAGCCACGTCCGGTGTGCCGCGCGGTTCTCCGGCTCCGAGGTCAGGTAGAGCCGGTGGCAGCCCCAGTCGGCCGCACGGGTTCGCACCGAGTCGAGCAGCAGCCCGGCGACACCCCGCCGGCGGAAGTCCGGATGGACCATCACGTCCTGCACGTAGACGTCAGCCGGGTCGTCCTGGCTACGGAATGCGATCACCGCACCGGCCAGGGTGCCGTCCTCCAACGCCACCGGGCACGTCGACGAGAAGAGCCGCGCATACAGCCAGTAGTCCGACGAGGTGCGTGGCCGCACGAAAGGCTCACCCAGCGCCATCAACCGTTCCACATCGCCGGTCAGCTCCGACCGCAACGGGCTGACGATCACTGCGCCTCCTCATCCGGGCGGCGCACCGCCGCGACCAGTTGCTGTGCGACCAACTCGGGATCCAGTGCTTCGGTGACGCTACGGCCCACAATCAGGATGTCCCAGTTCGTGCTGGCCAGCACATCCTGGTCGCTCGGACCGAAGCCACCCGACACGGCCACCGGCAGCCGAGTCCACGACCGGATGGCCTGCACTCGGGCCAATGGCCGGCGAGTGCCGACGCCGATGTCGATGTTGGTGGTAATCGCGAAGGCGTCCACCCCGGCACGTTCCATGTCTCGTACCCAGGACTCCGACAGCGCGGTGCCCGGCACGTCCAGCATCAACGGGACGCCGAGCCGGTGTCCCGCCTCGGCGGCGGCCGCCACGCTGGCGACGCTCGCCGGCCCGATCAGGAACACGATGTCTGCGCCGGCGCCGGCCGCCAACACGACCTGTTCTCGCCCCCAGTCCGCCGACATCATCTCCGCGACGACCACGACCTGCGGAACGTCGCGCTTGATGCGTTCGATCGCGTGGACCCCGTATTGCTTCACCAGCGGGTCACCGATTTCGACGAAATCGACACCGGCGCGACCGGCCGCGCGAGCCACCGCGACGGCCTCGTCGAGATCGGCCAGGTCCAGCGCCACCTGGAGCGTCCGGCCACCCCTCAGCCGCCGGAACGCCTCGCGCAGCACCGGCGCGTCCCAGGGCACCTCGGGTGCCCGGTCCCGCGCAGGATCGAGCGCCTCCGCTTCCCGTCGTACCAACCACGAGTCGGACTGTTGCCCCCGGCCGACGAGGCGTCGCCGTTGATCCGGGTTCATCGCCGTCCACCCGGTACGCAACTCCCGCAACAGACCGAACAGCGCCTGCTCCGCCACCGGCGTCACCGACGCCGGCCCAAGCGCCGGCACCAGAAGCCGTAGCCGCTCCACCAGCACCCCGATGTGCCGGGGTGGTGCCGTCCACGTCGGATCCGCCGCCATCACTCGGGCCGCCCGCCCCGTCAACTCGCTTCCTGGTTCCGCCAGGAGCGCGTGCAACACGCCTTCCCGGACGTGCCAGTTCGGGTCGGCCAACAGTCGCTCCGTGAGATCGGCACCCGCGGGCGCCTGCACCGCCGGCAGCGCCCGGGCGGCTGCCGCCCGCACCTTGTAATCCGTGTCGTCACAAAGGTGTTCCAGCACCTGCGCAACCGCAGACGGAAACGGCGCGTCCTTGTCACGCGCGCCGTCGGCCAAAGCGGCACGCACCCGCCAGTCCCGCGACGCCAACAGGTCCGCCAACCGGTCATCCTCGCCGGTGGAAAAGAGGTGCCAATGGCGGGCCACGAACGCGGCAAGCTCACCGGAGACAGAGCCACCCGGTACGAGCCACCGGTCCGGTTCCGCCTCGCCGGGGTGAGCGTCAATCGCCGACCGCACCTGCTGCCAGAGCTGCGAGCCGTACCGGTCGAGAACGTGCAGCAGCCATGGCCGGAAGCCGGCGCCAAGCGCGGTCGCCGTACGGTCCATGCCGAGCAAACTGCCGGCGAGGTCCACGTCGTCCTCCCGGAGCACCCGCTCCGCGGTGCGACGCAGCACATTGTCGGTGACGAATCGGGCATCGGGAAGCGCGAGCAGCAGTGGCACGGTGACCCGGCCGTCCACCGTCGGAGCGTTGAGGACCGCCGTGACCGTGGCCGGCGCGACTCGGTCCAGCGCGAGTGCGGTCAGCTCGCAGACCGACCGGGCCGTCGCCGATGTCACCGCCTGCGCGGCGAGCGTGTTGAAGGCCGCAGTCACCAGCGAGACGGATCGGGACTCACGCATGCGCCGGCTGATCACCGTGGCCAGGGCGAATTCCCGGATCACATCGTGGCCGAACTCGATCCGCCCACTGACTGGCGAGCGGACCAGCAGAGGCGCCGGCACCGCCAGGGAGCCGTCCGGCGGAGGGTCACTCCGGAGCCCTGGGGGCACCAGATCCGGACGTTCGCGTTCCGCCGCGCGCGCGAGCTCGTCCACCGCGCCTTCGCCGGGCGCGATGGCCCGCACACACCTGTCGATCAGGTCGTACGCGTTGATCTGAGCCCAGCCGATCTCGCCGCCGGCCCGAAGCAGCCGCAGATGCAGCGGTGTCCGCACCAGTTCGCGCACGGCCGGGGGTAGCTCCGAGAACGCCGGGTCACCCGGTTGTCGGGATGCCTCCCAGGCCCGTCCCGCCTCCGCCATGCTCCAGCGTGACAGGTGGTAGGAGGCGGTCGCTCCCCGCGGCGCGTATACCGAGGCGGCCAACACGGGAAATGGGCTCACGTCTATCTCAGGCGGTGTCCGGACGACCAGCATGAAGCGAAGCTGTGACTCCACCACTTCGCGCAGCAGCGTGTCGATGTCCTGGGCCACGGCCGTCAACTGTCCGGTGTCGCGGATTCCGTCGACCACGATCACACAGCACCTTCCTGCGCTTCGCGCCGCAGCCTCGACCGCCAATGACGGGTCACCGGAGGCGGGCAACGACGCGTACCGCAGGATGCGGGCCGCCGGCGATCCCTGCTGAGCCAACCAGTGATCAGCCACGTGGAGCTGGAAGTCCGCTGTGTCTACCACTGCGGCGACATGCTCGACGAGCCGGGACTTACCGCATCCGCCGGCTCCGACGAGCAGGTGGACCCGCGCACTGGAGCCGAGGAAGTTGGTCACGCTGCGCACGGCGTCCACCGGCACCTGGTACGGCGGCGTCCGGTCGCGATCGGCGCTCAATGCCGCCAGCAGCGCCTCCGTTCGGCGGCGGGAGCCTGGTCCGAGGGCGTCGGCGGTTTCTTCGGCAGTGGCCTGGACGCTGATATGCTGAGCGATCAGGTCGACCTGCTGCTCGATGAAGGCGAGCCGCAACTGTTGCACGAGCGGGCCGAGGCTGCTGCCCGGGGCGAGCGAATGGGCGACCATCGCCTCCCACAGCGCGGAGCTGAACGCGACGGCGAACGCGACCGGATCGACCGCCACCGTCGCAAGCGTCTCGTCCTGAGGGAGACGGCTGCGGAAGCGACCGGCCCAACGGTCCAGGCTCACCGACCGTCCCGTCCCGGCTCGCACTAGACCCGGCTGCACGATCCACCGCGGCACACCGTTCTCCGCGAAGAAGTCCAGGCAAACCAGCTCAAGCAGCTCCCGAGCGGAATCATCGGTGTCTGGTGTGACCACCGTCAACGCCTGGCGCAGCGCGGCGCGGCAGACCTTCTCGAGATCCCGGTCGAGAGCGGGGGAGCGGACAGCGGCGGTTGCTCGCCGACCGGCGGCGATACTGAGGCTGGTCAGTATCTCGGCGGCGAACTCAGCGATGAGCGACACACCACCCCCGATGGCTGAGGCTCCTTGCGTTCGACCTGGACCCTAATGTCCATCTCGGACGAGGTCCATGGATCGGTAGCGTCGATGTCAGCCGCCACTCGCTGCCTCAGTCGCGCCGATCAGTGACGCGGATGGTGAGGATCGTGCCGTCCCGGCCGAGCGACACGACGCCGTCGCGCGGCCGGGATCGCAGCCACCGGCGGCGGACCAGCGGTGCCGTCCGGAGGTACGCGGCGATCTGGCCGTCCGCGAGCTGGCGGTACAGGCCGCTCTCCACGCCGCGGAACACCTCCAGAACCTTGCCGTTTGGCAGCGGTGCGCGATAGACGGTGCCCCGAGCATGCAGGTCGTTCGCCACCTCGCGGGACGTGGCGGTGCTCGCGGCCCACGACGGGTCCAACTCGAACAGCCTCAGTTGGCCGTTGGAGGGCTCCTCGTCGCCACGTTGTCGAGGTGTCGCGTAGTCACGTGCGGTGGCGCTGTCGCCGGCGAACAGCAGCGCGGTGGCCGCCACCGCCCGGGTCAGGACTCGCGTGAACCAGCCGCGCTCCTCCTCGGGTACGTCGAACACCTCCGGTGCTCCCGGCAGCAGTTCGTCCACCGGCACCGGGCCGGTGGCGTCGGGTGGCCCAGCGTTCTCATCCACCGCCGGCCAGGTCCGTGCCTCATCGGCGTCGGCGGGCCGGGTGCGCCAGCGGTGGTCCTCCGGGCGATCGCGCAGCATTCCCTCGAAGTCGTCGGGATCGCCGTCCCACAGCTCGTCGTCGCCGGGCGGGTCGAGGACGTATGAGGTGATCCGCCGCTCGGTCAGGTGCGAGGCCACCATCAGGGCCGGTGGGCGCCGTCCACCAACGGCGAGGGTCCGCACCTGCACAGCGGCTCGGGCGAGCTGGCCGTAGGCGAAGCCGGGCGACTGGTGGGTACCCTTGCATTCCAGCACCACGATCTTCATTCGGCTGTGGCGGCCCGAACTGTGGTGCCCCACCAGGAAATAGTCCGGGCGCTTCTGACTCTTCGAGGTGCGCGCCACCACGCCGGCCCCGTCGATGAAGCCCGCCTTCAGGGCCACCTCCGCGTCCACGGCGAAGAAGGTCCAGCGAGGGTGTTGCCGTTGCAGCACCCTCTTTGCCACCACCAGGGCCAAGCCGATGCCCAACTGCTCGGACTGGGTCACCTTGTGGTGGTAGACGAGGCTCTGGGCCGACGGAGTCAGGCCGAGGAAACCGCGCTGCCGGTTTAACGTCGCGCAGTAACGGACGTGCGCCCAGTGCCGGGCGACCTGGGCCAACGGCGATGCGGTCAACAGCGTGGTCGCTACCCCGAGTTCGTGCAGCACCTGCGCCGGGCTGGTTCTCACGGTCGGGCCGATCGTCACGATGGTGGACGCCTTGCCGTAGCGGTACGCGTCGTTTGTCCTGGAAGCTTCCTTGGCGTACTTCTCGACGGCGTCGACAACGCGGAAGGAGGATTCGACGACCAGTCTCGACGGCTCGCTGAGGGATCGTACGAGGGATTCGATGTCCACGCCCACCCCCGGTGCTGACGTACCGCTAGAGGTTGAGCACTCAGGGTCATCGAATGGTTTCGAAGTGTCAATAGCGTGACCGAGCCCCACGTCGGATCGCTCAAGTGACGAGAGCGTCTGCCTAGGATCGCTGCCGGCGCGACCGTCTTGAGGGAGGGAACCGACATGGCCGATGCGCACTATGCCGCCTGCAGATTCAGCGCGACAGTCCAGATCAACAAGAAGTGGTGCTGCACCTGCTCAGGGCGTTGTCGCAATACTGTGAATCCGGACGGCACAAAAGCAGATTGCCCGGGGCGGGACGAAGGCCAAGGACTGGCGGGCGAGGGAGGGAGTCGCGACGTTCCGCTTCAGCGCGCCGACCGATCGAAGCAGGTTTCTCGACGAGGCGGAGCGGCTTCTGCCTGCAAAATCCTGGCGATTGATCTCCACCAGTGACAGCGACCCCGCGACAAGGCAGAGGTAGGCGAATCGTGGCGGGTTGCTGACGAGTCGCGTTCGCGACTGAAGAGCAGATCCACTCCGAGCGTCTGGTTGGCTGGCGGGATTACGCCTGAGACGATGGGAGCAACACATGGTTGCGGCGCACGAGACGACGCTGCGGGAGTTACTCGAGGGTGCCAAGCAGTATCGGGTGCCGCTCTACCAGCGGACATACTCGTGGGCCGACTCCCAGCTCAAGCGCCTCTGGGACGACATCCGCAAGCTCGCCGAGGAGCGCGTCGAGAACCCGAGCCTCACCCATTTCATCGGCTCCCTCGTGCTCGCTCCCAGCCCCACGCTCGGGCCTTCCGTCTCCGAGTTCCTGGTGGTGGACGGCCAGCAGCGGTTGACCACCCTGTCGATCCTGCTCTGCGCCATTCGCGACCACCGCGCGAAGCACGAGGATCCGGACCATCGGGATCGCATCGACCAGGAATATCTGATCAACAAGTACAAGCCGGCTCACCGATTGAAGCTCGTCCCCACCCAGGCGGACCGTGCCGCCTACGAGGCGTGCCTGGAGGCCACCCCGCAGGCCGGCGGCAGCGATCAGGTGGGCGCGGCGTACCGGTTCTTCGCGGCCCAACTCGTCGCCGTCGACGATCCGGACGACCCCATGGACATCGAACGCATCGAGGACGCGGTCATCTCGGGCATGGCGCTGGTCTCGGTCGTGGCCGGCGGCGGCGACAACGTCTATCGCATCTTCGAGTCGCTCAACAACACGGGCCTGAAGCTCACGCAGGCCGACCTGCTGCGCAACTACCTGTTCATGCGGTTGCCGACCCGAGGGGATGCGGTCTACGACTCGCTGTGGTTCCCACTGCAGAAGCAGCTGGACTCCGGAGAACTGGAGCAGTTGTTCTGGCTCGACCTGGTGCATCGGAACCCCGAGGTGAAGCAGACTGACACCTACGTCGGCCAGCAGGAGCGGCTCAACGGCCTCCACACCGAAGCCGAGATCGAGGCCGAGGTACGCCGCCTCTGTCGCCTCGGCGCCCTCCTACGGACCATCCTGCACCCCGACGAAGAGCAGGACTTGGAGGTACGGCGGCGTCTGGCCCGGCTCAACACGTGGGACACCACCACCGTGTTGCCGTTGCTGCTTCACCTGCTTGACCGCCGCAAAGAGGGCACGGCCACCTCCGACCAGATCGCCTCAGCGATGCTGTACGTCGAGAGCTACTTCGTCCGACGGTTGCTGATCGGCCGCGCCACCGCGAGCATCAATCGGGTGATGCTTCGCAGCGTGACCGACATGCGGAAGGACCTTCCGGTCGACGAAGCGGTGCGGACCTACCTGTCGGTCGGCCGGAAGTACTACGCCACCGACGCCAGCCTGCGGGAAGCGGTGCGGTCCATTCCGTTCTATCTGAACGGGCGCGCCACGCAGCGCAAGCTGGTCCTGCAGTGGCTGGAGGAGTCGTACGGCAGCAAGGAGCCGGTCGCGCCGGCATCCTTGACCATCGAACATGTGATGCCGCAAAGCCCGACCGCAGAGTGGCGGCAGATGCTGAGCGAGGACCTGCAGGGCGAGGAGAGCTTCGCCGAGGTGCACGAAGCCCTGGTTCACACGCTGGGCAACCTCACACTGACCGGCTACAACGCGGAACTGAGCAACAGCTCCTTCTTGGTCAAGCGCGCGCAGTTGGGCAAGAGTGGGGTCGCACTCAGTCGAGAGATCGCTGACCAGAAGCGCTGGGGACGCCCAGAGATCCATGCGCGTGCTGATGCGCTTGCAGAACAGATCATCACCACCTGGCCCGGGCCCACCGAGGCAGCCGGCAACAGGTCCGAGGTGCCATGGGATGTCATGAACACGGCGCTCGCTGCTCTGCCCGCCGGCTCCTGGACCTCGTACGGTGACCTGGCCGCGCTGATCGGCAGCCACCCCGTCGCCGTCGGCGCGCGACTGTCCAACCATCCCGCGCCCAACGTGCACCGGGTGCTGCAGGCTGAGGGCGTGGTCGCGCCCAACTTCCACTGGGCCGACCCGACCCGCACCGACGCCCCGCAGGACCTGCTGCGTGCCGAAGGCGTCGAGTTCGACAAGTACGGCCGGGCCAGTCAGGCCCAGCGCATCGGCGTCGAGGAACTGGCCCAGCTCGCCGGCATGCCGCAGCAGGACGATCCCGGCCAGCTTCTCCGGCCCAGATCGCGCCGGAGCAACTCGCTGGACGACCGGTTCCTCGAACAACTGACCGACCTCCAGGACCCGCAGGTCGCCCACGGCACCGTTGCGGTGCTCGAAGCCTGGGCCAGCATGGGCGGCACGCTTCTCTACGGCTCCGGCGGCGAGACATCATGTTTCCTGATGGCGCGCGGAAAGGACCACGAACTCGGCAACATCTGGCCTGCCACTATCTATCCGAGCGGGAAGTTCGAGATCGTGTTCCAGCATCTGAGCACCCGACCGCCGTTCGACGACATCACGCTCCGGGAGCAGTTCCGTCAGCGGCTGGACGCGCTGCCGGGGGTGAAGATCGCCCCCGCCAAGCTCGCCCTCCGCCCCGGCTTCCCACTCGACGTCCTCGTCGACCTGCGGGCGCGGGAGGCGCTGATCGAGCATCTCCGCTGGTTTTACGGACAGATCACTCACGCCGAGGGCTGAGGCTGGTTCTATCACTCGGCCTCATCCCTTACACCGCGCGCCACCCGTGGAGACCCCTTGTGCCCCCAGCTCGCCTTCGCCAACACCTTCTGGTGTTCCACGCGGAGCTGTCCGCGGCCGGTTCCGCTACGTACCTGCAGATCTGCCCCGTTACCTTTTTGATCGTCCCCAGCCGGGGACTCCTCGGTCGCCCGGCCCGGTATGACTTCCTGCCCCTGTCGTTCGGATGATCCGGGGGGTGTTGTCGCCGGGTCGGGTGGCGTCGGCGGACC
>NZ_JAMHIU010000023.1:0-86191 GCF_023896895.1 Micromonospora sp. CPM1 | reverse complement strand
CCCCACAGCGCGGCGGTCTCGCTGATCGGCAGCGCCGCCACGCGGACCTTCCGCAGGTCGCCGCTCGCCCCCGGGGACGGATCGGTGGCGGCGGAGTCCGTGCAGCCGGACAGGGCGACGCCCGCGAGGGCGGCGCGGCGCAGGATGGTCGGTTTCATCAGTACGTGGTCCTTGTCGTGAGGTGTGCCGGAACGGAGTCGTCGGGCCCGGGCGGGACGCCGGACCGTGCTCTCCTCACGTGCGCAGGACCGTTGCGGCGCGCAGTCGCAGCCCGATGGGCGGGCGGGGTGGACCTCGACCCGGGCCCGGTCCACGGGACCGAGGGCCGGTCGGCGTGCCGGTGGCACGGCGGGGCCGGCACAGCAGGGACAGGGCGCCGAGAACGAGGACGCCGCCCAGCACCGCCAGGCACACGGTGAACGCGTGCAGGCCGTCGCGGTGCCCGGGCGAGCCGTCCTCTCCGTGTACGACGCCGGGCGCGGCGGCGATCTCGTCGGCGGCGTGGGCGATGCCGGCGTGGGCGGCGCTCGCGTGGCCGGTGCCGGCGTGGGCGGCGCTCGCGTGGGCGGCGTCGGGTCCGGCCGGGTGACCGAAGGTGTGCATCCCGAACACCCCGAACGCCACGGCGACGAACAGCGCCGACCGCAGCAGCGGGTGTGCGCGTCCCATCCCACCCCCTCCGCACGTCCGGCCCGGCGTCAGCGTCTACTACAGGCGCATAGTAGATGGGATACCACGGCGGCCGGGCGCGGGGACGGCAACACGCACAACCCGCTGCCGGGAACGACTACGTGACGCGGTAGGCGGTGTAGCGCACCCGGTCGGCCTCGCGGATCGCCGACGCCACGAAGACGCACTGCTCCAGCACGGCCAGCGCGGGCACCGACGTCTCCAGCCGTACGCCCAGCCGGAAGTAGTACTCGGCGGGGTCGACCGCGTCGCCGCGCAGCAGGGCGTCGAGGACCTCGGGGCGGCCGCTGCGGACGCCGAACGTGCGGAGGTAGACGTGACCGCCGTCTGCGGTGCGGGCCGAGTAGCGCGTGTCGATCTCGATCGCGCCGTCGGGGCGGACCACCTGCCAGTCGGCGCCGCCGGGAAGGATGTCGGCCTCGAACAGGCCGGTGACCCGGCCGCCGACGATCGGCACGACGCGGCGGTGACCCGCGCGGGTCGTCCCGTGGTCCTCCAGCACCCCGAGCCGGGCCTCCACCTCGAACGCGGCCTCCAGACCGGGCACCGGCGGGGCGCTCACGGCGTCCGGCCGGCGGGTCGGCGCGTACTCATGGGGTGTCCTTGGTCTGTGCGAGGGCGTCGCGGAGGCGTTCCAACGCGGGCACCGCGGCGGCGAGGGCCGCGCGGTCCGCCGCCGGCAGGGTGGCGGCGGCGCGGGCGACCAGCTCTCCGCTCGCGAGGTCGAAGCGGTCGAACAGGTCGAGGGCCTTCGGGGTGGCGAGGACGTCGACGTGCCGGTGGTTGCCCGGACGGGGGCGGCGCTCGACGAGACCCCTGCCCTCCATCGTGGTGAGCAGGTTGCTGACCGTCGAGCGGCTGAGGCGGAGCCGTTCGGCCAGCTCACCGGGACCGGAGACGGTGCCCCGGGGCAGGGCCCGCACGATCTCGATCTGCGCGTCCGGGATCTCCGGCAGGTGCTCGGCGGCCCGGGCGGCGGCGAGCAGCGTGCGGCGCAGCGGTGAGATCACCGACGCCAGTCGCGCGGCGTCCAGCTCGGGCGGTTCCGGGCCGGTCACGGCAGGACGCCCGAGAAGACCGTCGGCGTCAGGGAGGCCCGTTCGTTGAGGTCGGCGGGCAGGAAGCCGGCCGCCTTCTTGTATCCGGTGGCGATCTCGGTCAGCTCCTCCGGTCCGATGACGTCGTGGATGTGGTCGAACCCGTCCGGCGCGCGCTCGCGGGCGAGCACCATCACCTGTTCCGGGCCCTGCCGCCGGTTGCTCAGCACGAGCGCCGTGGTCGCCGGCCGCCGGTCCGCCTCGTAGGCGTCGAGCGCCTGCCCGACCGTCGGCGCGGTGGCGAGGTGGAAGGCGAGGGTACGCGCGTCCAGGATCGCCTGCGACGCCCCGTTGGAGCCGTTCGGATACATCGGGTGCGCCGCGTCGCCGAGCAGCGTGGAGTTCCCGTGGGTCCACGTGTCGATCGGGTCGCGGTCCACCATGGGGTATTCGAGGATCTCGTCGGCGGCGGCCAGCAGTTCCGGCACGTCGAGCCACGGGAAACGCCAGCCCGCGAAGAGCGAGACGACCGGCGCGGGGTCGACCGCCCGGTTCCAGTCCGCGTTCGGCCCGGCGAAACCAGGCCCGCGCCGCTCCGCTACGACATTGATCAGGCCGGCACCGATCGGGTACGCGACGAACTTCTGTTCCGCGTCCCCTGCCATGATCATGGTTCGCCCGTCCAGGAATCCGGGCGCCCGAGCGGTCCCCCGCCACAGCGTCAGCCCGTTCCAGATCGGCGCCCCTTCGCCGGGCTGATGTTGCCGGCGCAGCTCGGAGTGGATGCCGTCCGCTCCGACGATCAGGTCGCCCGCGACGCTCACCTCCCCCGCTGCCGTCTCGAAGCGGGCGACGCCGTCCCGGACGCCGACGAGCCGGTGCCCGGTGCGCACCGCGTCGGCCCCCAGCCGTTCCCGCACCACGGCGAGCAGTTCCATCTGGAACCGGCCGCGGTGCACGGAAAGCTGCGGCCAGCGATATCCGGCGTCCAGCCCGCGCGGCTCGCTCCAGATCTGCTGACCGTGCCGGTTGTAGTACGCCAATGTGCCGGGGGCGGCGCCCAGCCTTTCCACGCGTTCGCCGAGACCCAATTCGGTCAGCTCTCGGACCGCGTGCGGAAGCAGATTGATCCCGACGCCGAGTGGGCGCAGCGCGGCGGCGCGCTCATAGACGGCGATGTCCCGGAAGCCGGCCCGATGCAGGCTGAGGGCGGTGGTGAGGCCACCGATACCAGCGCCCACGATCACGATCACCAAGTCGTCGCCCCCTCCGCCGCCGCACCACCAACCACACAGTTTGGTCACAAAATCGTCACGCGTCAAGACGTATTCACATCGAGGCCGGACCACTCGTCCCGCATTGCGATTCGCCTTATCGGAATTCTTGACAATCAATCATCTCTGCATGACGCTGATCGACGCGGTCGGATGGTTCACCTCTCCTCGCCGGCCCTCACTCCTCCGGATGCACCAGCGCTTCGCACGGAAGGGCTCGTCCATGAAGAAGGTCACCGCCCTCGCTGTTCTCGCCGGCCTCACGATCGCCCTGACCGGCTGCACGGACTCCGACGCCACCGATCCGTCCCCGGGGGCGAGCGGCGACCTGCGGAAGGTCCGCGTGGCGGCGCTGCCGATCAGCGAGACCGCCGCGCTGTGGGGTGGCATCAAGGCGGGCATCTTCCGGGAGCAGGGGCTCGACGTGGAGGTGGTGCCCGCACAGGGCGGCGCACAGGCCATCCCGGCGCTGATCAACGGCGACATCGACTTCGCCATCGGTCAGCCGTTCGGCCCGTTCCGTGCCGATCTGCAGAACCTCGGCGTGGTGATCATCGGGAACTACGCGTCGTCCTACGCCGACGGTGACGACATCAACGCCGTGGTCGCGTCCGCGAAGTCCGGCATCACCCGGCCGGCCCAGCTCGCGGGGCGCAAGGTGTCGGTGAACAGCCTGGGCGCGGCCGGCGACGTCACGATCATGGCGGCGGTCGAGAAGGACGGCGGCGATCCCACCAAAATCAAGTTCGTCGAGGTGGCCTTCCCGGACGCGCCGGCCCAGCTCGCGGCCGGCAACATCGACGCCGCCTGGGTGACCGAGCCGTTCATCACCCAGATGCGCAAGCGCGGTGACGTCCTCGTGGTCGCCCCGTACCAGGCCACCGTTCCCGGGCTCACCACCCTGACGACGATCACGTCGAGCAAGCTGAAGGACTCCGACGCCGAGCTGATCGCGGACTTCTCGGCGGCGATGAAGAAGACGCTCACCTGGGCCAAGGATCCGGCCAACGAGAAGGACCTCCGCCAGGCCATCAAGGACAACCTCGAACTGCCGGAGCCGGTGGCGGACTCGGTACGGCTCCCGGCATTCGGGTGGGAACTCGACCGGGCCGGCCTGGAGCAACTGGCGACGCTGGCCCAGAAGTACCGCGTCCTCGACCGGCGACCCGACTTCGACCGCCTCATCCAGCAGCAGTAGCCGGCCGATGCGCAAGATCCTGCTGGGCGCCGTGGGTCTGCTGGGGTTCCTCGTCGTCTGGCAACTGATCCCGACACTGGGGCTGGCCGACCCGCACGACCTGCCGTACGCGACGGACGTGTTCGGGTGGCTGTTCCAGGAGGTCCGCGACCTGGCGTTCTGGCGGCGGCTCCGGCTCACCATGACGTCCTGGGCGATCGGCCTGACGCTGGCGACGCTCGCGGCCCTCGCGCTGGGGACCGTGGTGGGGATGGTGCCGTTCCTGCGTCGCGCGACGCACACGACAGTCGAGTTCCTGCGGCCGGTGCCGTCGGTCGCGCTGATCCCCCTCGCCGTGCTGATGTTCGGCCTGCAGATGCGCGCCGCGCTCGTCATCATCGTCTACGCCGCGTTCTGGCAGGTGTTCGTGCAGGTGATCTACGGCGTCGCCGACGTCGACACCGTCGCCCGCGACACGGCGCGGAGTTTCGGCCTCACCCGCGCCGAACGGCTGCGTTACCTAGTCCTGCCGACCGCCCTGCCGTACCTGATGACCGGGCTGCGCCTGGGCGCGGCCGTCGCACTCATCCTGGCCGTCACCGCGGAGATGGTGATCGGCAACCCCGGCCTCGGGCGCATGATCGAGCTGTCCCGCTCCTCCGGGGACGCCGTCGGCCTGTACGGCCTCGTCGTGGTCACCGGGGTCCTCGGCCTGCTGGTGAACGTCGTGTTCCGCTTCGTCGAACGCCGCTCGCTGGCCTGGCACCAGTCGGTGCTCGGCGACGAGGCGGCGCGGTGACCGCCCTCGGCGCGGGCCGGGCCCGTCCCCGCGACCTGGGCGTCCGGGTCGCCGAAAACGTGCTGTTCGCGGTCGGGCTTCCCGTCCTGGCCGTGGGACTCTGGGCCGTCTGGTCCACCCGGTCGACGAACCGGTTCCTCGTCGGCCCCCGCGCCCTCCTCGACGCGTTCCGGCAAACCTGGATCGGCCCGGCGTTCGTCGACGACGTCCTGCCGAGCCTGTACCGGCTCCTGATCGGACTGTTCGCGTCGATCCTGCTCGGCGTCGCCGCCGGCGTCGTCATCGGCCGGCTCCGCCCGCTACGCGAGATCCTCGAACCACTGCTGGAGTTCTTCCGCGCGATCCCGCCACCCGTGCTGATCCCGGTCGCCATGCTGCTGCTCGGCATCACCGACACCATGAAGGTCGTCGTCATCGTGTCCGGCGCGATCTGGCCGATCCTGCTGAACACGATCGAGGGCGTCCGGGCGACCGACAGCGTGATGATGGAGACCGCGCGCTCGTTCCGGATCTCCCGGTGGGACCGGCTGTGGCTGCTGATCCTCCCGGCGGCGAGCCCGCGCATCATGACCGGCGTACGGCAGGCGCTCTCGGTGGC
Organism: Micromonospora sp. CPM1; assembly: GCF_023896895.1. NCBI lineage: Bacteria > Bacillati > Actinomycetota > Actinomycetes > Micromonosporales > Micromonosporaceae > Micromonospora > Micromonospora sp. CPM1. The sequence continues at coordinate 80,616 of NZ_JAMHIU010000023.1, read as the reverse complement.
CCTGATCCTCATGGTGATCTCGGAGATGTTCGCGTCGTCCGCCGGTCTGGGTTACCGGATCGCCTACTTCCAGCGGAACTACCTCATCGCCGAGATGTGGAGCGGCATCCTCCTGCTCGGCCTCATCGGCGTCCTCCTCGCCGTCGCCTTCGGTGTCGTCGAACGCCGCGTGCTGCGCTGGTACCACGGAATGAAGGAGGTGAGCCGTGGCTGACGGGAGCCCGCTGCTGAGGGTCGAGCACCTGCGGAAGGTGTACGCGTCCGGCCGGGGCGAGGTCGAGGCGATCGGGGATCTCAGCTTCACCATGGATCCCGGCGAACTGCTGTGCATCGTCGGCCCCTCGGGCTGCGGCAAGACCACGCTCCTGAAATGCCTGGCCGGACTGCTCCGGCCCACCAGCGGCCTCGTCGAGATGGAGGGATCGCCGGTGACCGGCCCGAGCCCGGCGATGGCAGTGGTCTTCCAGGAGTACGGCCGCAGCCTGTATCCGTGGCTGACGGTCCGGGGCAACGTGGAGCTTCCGCTCCGCCACAAGAAGCTGTCCCGCGCCGAACGTGCCCGGGCGGTCGCCGACGCCCTCGACGCGGTCGGGCTGCCGCAGTCGGCGCGCAGCCATCCGTGGCAGCTCTCCGGCGGGATGCAGCAGCGGGTGGCGATCGCACGCGCCATCGCGTACCAGCCGGACGTGCTGATCATGGACGAGCCGTTCGCCGCCGTGGACGCGCAGACCCGCGCGGACCTGGAGGATCTCGTCCGCGAACTGCACCTGACCCGTGGCATCTCCACCGTGTTCGTGACGCACGACATCGACGAGTCCGTGTATCTGGGCCAGCGCGTGCTCGTCCTGTCGAACTCGCCGACCCGGGTGCAGGAGGACCTCGTTATCGACCTCCCCCGGGAACGCGATCAGCTCACCACCCGGGCCCTGCCCCGGTTCACCGAACTGCGGACGCGCGTCTACGAGCAGATCCAGCGGGCCAAGCGCGGGCCGGCGGCGGCGCCCCAGCCGGCGCCGCAGCCGGCGCCGTGACTGTGCCTCGCCGGTCCCGGCACAGGGTCACGTAGCCCACGCGTACGGGCGCGGGCCGGTGGTCCCGTCCTCGCGGGTCCATCGGCCGTGCCCGCATCGATCGCCGGAGATCTATGTTCGGGTTACGGACCGATGGAGGGCGGAAGCATGATCGGCACCCTGGTGGAGAACGGTCTCACGGCGCTGGCCCGCTACGACTCCTACGGCCAGGAACAGATCGACGAGATCGTGAAGAAGGCGTCGGTGGCCGCGCTCGGCCGGCACGCCGAACTCGCGATGCTGGCGGTCGAGGAGACCGGCCGGGGCGTGTTCGAGGACAAGGCGGTGAAGAACATCTTCGCCTGCGAGCACGTCACCAACCACATGGCCGACATCCGTACCGTCGGGGTGATCGCGCAGGACGACATCACGGGCATCACCCAGATCGCCGAGCCGGTGGGCGTGGTGGCCGCGGTCACGCCCGTGACGAACCCGACCTCGACCACCATCTTCAAGGCGCTGCTGGCCCTCAAGACCCGCAACCCGGTGATCTTCGCCTTCCACCCGGCGGCGCAGCGCTGCAGCGCGGAGGCGGCCCGCACCGTCCGCGACGCCGCCGTCGCCGCCGGAGCGCCGGAGCACTGCATCCAGTGGATCGACGAGCCGTCGGTGGCCGCGACGAACGAGCTGATGCGGCATCCCGCCGTCTCGGTGGTCCTGGCGACCGGTGGCAACGCGATGGTGCGGGCCGCCTACTCCACCGGCAAACCGGCGCTCGGTGTCGGCGCCGGCAACGTCCCCGCGTACATCGAGGCGTCGGCCGACGTGGCCCGCGCCGTCAACGACGTGGTGCTGTCCAAGGCGTTCGACAACGGCATGATCTGCGCCTCCGAGCAGGCGGTCATCATCGACGACGCAATCCGGCCGGCGGCCCTCGCCGAGTTCCGGCGACTGCACGCCCACATCGCGACGCCGGAGGAGAAGTCGCTGCTGGAAAAGCTGCTCTTCGGCTCCGGGAAGCTCAACCCGGACGTGGTCGGGCAGCCGGTGACGTGGATCGCCGAACACGCCGGCTTCCCGGTCGCCCCGGACACCTCGATCATCCTGGCCCCGGTCGACCGGGTCGGCCCGGCCGAGCCGCTGACCCGGGAGAAGCTCTGCCCGGTGCTCGCCCTGCTGCCCGCGACCGGTCACGACCAGGCCTTCGGGTACGCCGAGCAGATGGTCGAGTTCGACGGTCTGGGTCACAGCGCCGTCATCCACACGCGGGACGCCGACCTGGCCGAGGCGTACGGCCGCCGGGTCAAGGCCGTCCGGATCATCTGGAACGCACCGGCCTCCCAGGGCGGCATCGGCGACATGTACAACGCCTTCCTGCCGTCGCTGACGCTGGGCTGCGGAAGCTACGGCCACAACTCGGTGTCGCACAACGTCACGGCGGTCGACCTCATCAACATCAAGCGGGTGGCCCGGCGGACGAACAACCTGCAGTGGTTCAAGGTTCCGCCGAAGATCTACTTCGAGCCGAACGCGATCCGCTACCTCGCCGACATGCCCGACGTGCACCGGGTCACCGTGGTGACCGACCACACCATGACCAGACTGGGGTACGTGGACCGGGTGCTGTCCGTGCTGCACCGCCGCCGCGAGCAGGTGGCCCTGCAGATCATCGACGACGTCGAGCCGGAGCCCAGCGTGCGCACGGTCGACCGGGGCGCCGAGTCGATGCGCTCGTTCCGCCCGGACACCATCATCGCGCTCGGCGGGGGTTCGGCGATGGACGCCGCCAAGGTGATGTGGCTGCGCTACGAGCACCCCGAGGTGGTCTTCGCCGATCTGCGGGAGAAGTTCTTCGACATCCGCAAACGCGCCTTCAAGTTCCCCACCCTCGGCGCGCTGGCCCAGCTCGTCTGCATCCCGACCACCTCCGGCACCGGAGCCGAGGTCACCCCGTTCGCGGTCATCACCGACACCGCGTCCGGCAAGAAGTACCCGCTCGCCGACTACGCCCTCACGCCGAGCGTGGCGATCGTCGACCCGGTCCTGGCCGCCGACCTGCCGGCGGTGGTCACCGCGGACAGCGGCTTCGACGCGCTCACCCACGCGATCGAGTCGTACGTGTCCGTCTACGCCAACGACTTCACCGACGGCCTGGCTCTGCACGCCGTCCGGCTCATCTTCGGCAACCTCGCCCGGGCCGTCCACCAGGGCGCCGCGGACCCGGTGGCCCGCGAGAAGATGCACAACGCCGGGACGATCGCCGGCATGGCGTTCGGCAGCGCCTTCCTCGGCATCGTGCACGCCATGTCGCACACCCTGGGTGCCACCTTCCACGTCGCACACGGGCGCACCAACGCGATCCTGCTCCCGCACGTCATCAGGTACAACGGCACCGTGCCGAGCAAGCTCACCGGCTGGCCCAGGTACGAGACGTACCGGGCGCCGCAACGCTTCGCCGACATCGCCCGTACCCTCGGGCTCCCCGCCGCGACCGACGCCGAAGCGGTGGAAGCCCTGGCCACGGCGATCGAGCGCCTGCGCGACGAAGTCGGCATCGAGCCGTCGTTCGCGGCAGTGGGCGTGGACGAGCGGGCCTTCCTCGCGGCGCTGCCGCAACAGGCGCTGAACGCGTACGAGGACCAGTGCGCCCCGGCCAACCCCCGGATGCCGATGCTCGGCGACATGCAGGAGCTGATGCGCGCCGCGTACCACGGACCGGCGACCGCCGGCTGACGCGGCGGTGACCGCCGCTTCGTTCAGGAGGGAGAGGTCATGAACGGAACAGTGCTCCGACGGCCCGGGCGGTGGCTCACCTGGGGAGCCACGGCGGCCGAGGTGGACGCGACGCTGCCCGGTGACGAGCTCCTCGCCGATCCGGACATCGTCTCCACCCGGGCGGTCACCGTCGACGCGCCACCCGAGGCGGTCTGGCCCTGGCTCGTGCAGATGGGCAGCGGTCGCGGTGGCGCCTACACCTACGACTGGATCGAGAACCTGTTCGGGCTCGACATGCACAGCGCCGACCGGATCCTGCCGCAGTTCCAGCAACTCGCCGGCGGCGACGAACTACCGCTCGGCAGGAACGGGCCGGCCATGCGGGTCGAGATCCTCGACCCGCGCCGGACGCTGGTGTTCCGGTCCGCCGACGGCGTCTGGGTGTGGGGCTTCCACCTGCGACGGTACGGCGCGGGCACCCGGCTGATCAGCCGCAACCGGATCTCCCTGGCCGGGCGTCCGGGGCCGGGCCGGGCCGCGTACCGAATGGTGATGGAACCGGGCAGCCTGGTCATGGAGCGCCGGATGCTGCTGGGCATCAAGCAGCGCGCGGAACGAACGTCATGAATGTGCCCGGCGGTGCGCAGCGGTCGCCGGCGAGGGCCGAAGGTCCCGCGGCTTCCGGCCTGCGGCCCCCCGCGGCCGGGCGCCGCCGGGCCTAGGCTGGGTCCGGACAAGACGAGATCAGTGGAAGGAAGCACGGTGACCGCGGTCGAATCCGAACTCCGTACGCTCGCCGAACTCGACGACACCGAACTCGCCCGTCTGGACGCGTGGTGGCGGGCGAACAACTACCTGACCATCGGTCAGATCTACCTGCAGGGCAACCCACTGCTGCGCGAGCCCCTGTCGGCTGAACACATCAAGCCGCGCCTGCTCGGCCACTGGGGAACGAGCCCCGGCCTGTCGCTGATCTACGCGCACGTCTCCCGGCTGATCCGGCACACCGGCCAGCAGGCGATCTACCTGGCCGGTCCGGGTCACGGCGGGCCGGCACTGGTGGCCGCCGGCTACCTGGAGGGCACCTACAGCGAGATCTACCCGGACGTCAGCCAGGACGAGGCCGGGATGCTGCGCCTGTTCCGGCAGTTCTCCAGCCCCGGCGGTATCCCGTCGCACGTGTCGGTGACCACCCCGGGTTCCATTCACGAGGGCGGTGAGCTGGGCTACGTCCTGGTCCACGCGTTCGGCGCGGTGATGGACAACCCGGACCTGCTGGCCATCGCGGTGGTGGGCGACGGCGAGGCCGAGACCGGGCCCCTGGAAGGCTCCTGGAAGGGCGTGTCCTTCCTCAACCCGGAGCGCGACGGCGCGGTCCTGCCGATCCTGCACCTCAACGACGCCAAGATCTCCGGTCCCACCGTGCTGGGGCGCAAGGACCCCGAGGAGGTACGCCACCTGCTGCGGGGCCACGGTTACGACGTCATCGAGGTCGAGGGCTCCGACCTGCCCGGCATGCACCACCGCTTCGCCGCCGCCCTGGCCACCGCCTGGACGAGGATCCGCGACATCCAGACCGCCGCCCGTGACGGCTCCTGGGACGGTACGCGTCCCACCTGGCCGCTGATCGTCCTGCGGTCGCCGAAGGGCTGGACCGGGCCGGACGCCGTCGACGGGGTCACCGTCACCGGGACGTGGCGCTCCCACCAGGTGCCGCTGTCCGGCGTCAAGGACAATCCGGAGCACCTCGCGCTGCTGGAGCGCTGGCTCAGGTCGTACCGTCCGGAGGAGCTGTTCGACTCCACCGGCGCGCCCGTGGCGCTGGTCCGGGACCAGGCCCCCGACGGCGACCTGCGGATGAGCGCCAGCCCGCACGCGAACGGCGGGCTGCTCACCCGGGACCTGGACCTGCCGGACTTCCGTTCCTACGCGATCGAGGTGCCCCGGCCGGCGCAGCAGCGGGCCGAGTCGACGCGCAAGCTGGGCGAGATGATGCGCGACATCTACGCCCGCAACGCCGACCGGTTCCGGTTGTTCTGTCCGGACGAGACGAACAGCAACCGCCTCGGCGGCGTCTTCGACGTCTCCGACCGCGCCTTCATGGAGCGGGTGACGCCGGACGACGTCGCGATCAGCCGCGACGGCCGGGTCATGGAGGTACTCAGCGAGCACAACTGCCACGGTTGGCTGGAGGGCTACAACCTGACCGGCCGGCACGGCATGTTCGCCACCTATGAGGCGTTCGCCATGGTCAGCGCCTCGCAGACCGTGCAGCACGGCAAGTGGCTGCAGGAGGCCAAGCATCTGCCGTGGCGCGCGAAGGTGCCGAGCCTCAACGTGCTGCTGACCTCGACGGCGTGGCGCAACGACCACAACGGCTTCTCCCACCAGGGCCCGGGCCTGATCCAGGTGGTGCTCACCCAGCGCGGCGACGTCGCCCGGGTCTACCTGCCGCCGGACGCCAACACCCTGCTGTCGGTGGCCGACCACTGCTTCCGGTCACGGTCGTACATCAACCTGATCGTCATCGACAAGCAGCCGCAGTTGCAGTACCTCTCCATGGACGAGGCGATCGAACACTGCGCCTGCGGCGCGGGGATCTGGGAGTGGGCCGGCACCGACGACGGCACCAGCGACCCCGACATCGTCCTCGCCTGTGCCGGTGACGTCGTCACCATGGAGACGGTCGCGGCGGCGCAGATCCTGCGCGACCGGCTGCCCGGTCTGAAGGTGCGCGTCGTCAACGTGGTCAACCTGATGACCCTGGTCCGGCCCAAGGACCACCCGCACGGCATGAGCGAGACCCTGTTCACCGAGCTGTTCACCGACGACGTCGACGTGGTCTTCTCCTTCCACGGCTACCCCGGCGCGATCCACCAGCTCGTCCACGGCCGCCCGGACGCGGACCGGTTCCGCGTGCGCGGCTTCATCGAGCAGGGCACGACCACCACTCCGTTCGACATGACGGTGCGCAACAAGGCGTCGCGGTACCACCTCGTGATGGACGCCATCAACAACGCCAAGCGTCTGCCACGCGGTGCGGCGGACCTCAAGGCGTGGTGCCGCAGTCAGCTCGACCGCCACGAGGCGTACGTGGTGGAGCACCTGGAGGACATGCCCGAGGTCCGCGACTGGGCCCTCGGCGACTGGGCCGCACGCGGCTGAGGTCGACGGAGACGGTGACGCCGGCCGGGCGTCACCGTCTCCTTTCGCGTACGCGGGTCCGTCGTCAGAGGACGCGCGTGCGGCGGGCCCCGGACGCGAGACCCGCGATCGGGCCGACGGCGCCGTCCCGTCCCGGTTGCCGGGGTTCCCCCAGCAGGTCGACGTCCATGACGGCCGGGCTGCCGTCCGCCTCCTCGAACTCCGCGTCGGCGCACCGGACCCGTTCCAGGTCCCGGCCGGTGACCACACCGACACGTGCCTCGGCGAACGCCTCGGGAAGGTCGGTGACGAGCCAGACCGCGTCGCCCTCGACGACGACCGTCGCCGTCGCGGTGCCCAGCACCCGTGGCTCCCGCTCACCCTCGAACGGGCGGGCACCCGCGGCGTAGGCGTTCGCGCGGGCGTACACCGGTTGTCTCACCTCGACGTACTTCTGCTGGTCGCTGGGCGGCTGGTCGGCGAGGCGGGCCAGGTACTCCGCGAACGACGCCGGATGCCCGTCGTATCCGGCCGTGCCGGCCAGCGGCGGTCCCTCACCCTCCGCGCCCGTCCCGTAGGCCGCGCCCGGGTCGCCGCCCACGAAGAGGTTCCCCACGTACCTGTCGTCGCCGCCGTAGATCACCGCGTACCCGGCGACCTGGGTGCTGTGCGGCCGGTGGTAGGGCGTGGCGCGGTCCAGCACCGGCTCCAGCCGCACCGTGCCGCAGATCAGGTTGCAGACGAAGGCACCCCCCTGGCTGAACAGCTCCAGCGCGGCGGGCGAGCCGAAGATGTTGTGCTCGACCAGGTAGGGGCCGTGGCTGACCTCGACGAAGAGGTCCCGGCAGTTGTCGTGGTAGACGTTGCGGGAGAGCCGGGTGCCCTGGGCCTGCCAGTCCAGCCAGGTGCCGAGCGAGCAGTCGTGGATCCGGTTGTGCCGGATCACCACGTCGATGGCGGCGTGCAGCTTGATGCCGGCGATCTCGTAGCCGTAGAACTCGCGCTTCACGCCGATGCGGTGGATGTGGTTGTCCTCGATCGTGGAGAACGCGCATCCGAGGTGACCGACTATCGCGTTCTGGCCGCAGTCGTAGATCGTGTTGCGGCGGATCACGTGGGAGCCGATGTGCTCCCGGTCCCACCCGATCTGGCGGGCCGCGAAGACCGACTCCAACTGGTACTGGTAGCCCGGCTTGTCGCCGCGCAGAGCCGAGTGGTTCTGCCCGGTCGACCCCTCCTTCCCGATCGAGATCGCCGAGCACTTGGCGTCATGGATCACGTTGTCCTCGATGACCCACCCCTTCGCCCAGTTCGGCCCGATCAGGCCCGGCTGGTCGGCGGTCGGCGGCGCCCACGGGCTGGCCGCCTGTGCCAGCTCGAATCCGCGCACGGTGATGTAGTCCAGGTGCGGTTGTTCCGGGTAGAAGACGCTGCGGCGTACGTTGATCTCCACCAGCTCCGTGTTCGGGTCGGCGCCCTGGAAGTTGGCCCAGATCGTCGTCCGCTCACCGACCTCGGCGTACCAGACGAGCCGGGTCTGGTCGGGATCGCTGACCGGACGGGGCAGCCTGGTCCAGTCGTCGACGACCTCCGTACGCCGGGGCGGATCGTCGACCTCCGCCCGGCTCGCCACCTCGAAGAAGCTCAGGCCGTTCAGATAGACGTCGCCGAGGTGCCTGCGCGGCGCATCCTTGCCGTACACGATCCAGTCGCCGGTCACCTCCTCGGCGAACGGGTTGAACGAGCCGAACAGCGAGTTGTCGACGACCGCCCGCCATACCGTCCCGCCGAGCGGCTCCCAGCCCGTGACCCGTTCCGATCCCTTGATCACCACGTGCTCGCCGGGCGCCGCCTCGTAGGTGATGCGGCGGGAGTCGCTCAGACCGCCCCGACGTGGCTTGACCCACTCGCGGTACTCCCCCGCGTGCACCACCACCGTGTCACCGGGCTGCGCGACGCCGGCCGCCCGGTCGATCGTCCGGAACGGCCGCTCGGCGCAGCCGTCGGCGCGATCCGAACCGCTGGTCGCCACATGGAATACGGATGTCATCCGGGGAGCCCTCCTTGTCGATTGATGGAGATGCCTTCGGCGCCGCGGGCGGCGCGGGCGCACCCGTTCACGTCCACACCGGCAGGTCGATCGCGGACGGGTGGGCGCCGTCGTGGGAGACCTCCTGCTGCGCCCGTACCGTGGTGGTCGCGGTGGCGGCGGGTTCGCCGGTGCCGGGATTGCGGGCGTAGCGCGGATGCGCTCCGGAGCTGACCTGCACGGCGACGCGGTGGCCGGCGGCGAAGCGGTGGAACGCCGGCCACAGTGGCACGTCCAGCTCGACGTAACCCTCCCCGTCGGGCCGCGGGTCGGTCGCCGCGGTGCCGACGCCGCCGACGCGGCGGATGCCGTCGCACACGGTCATCGAGCGGCCGTCCGGGTGCACGTCGCAGATCCGGATGAACACGTCCGCGCTGGCTGCCGTCGAACGGAACCGGATACGGGCGACCGGCTCCCCGGCGAGGACGACGGCGTGGTCCAGCGGTGGACCGCGGAAGACCGCAACGTCCGTACGGCGTTCGTGGGCGCTGTTGTCGACCGGCCCGGAGGCCGGGCCCAGGCCGGGACCACCGAGTACCGGCGTGGGCCGGTCCGGGTCGTAGGTGTAGCGGGTGCTGCCCCCGTCGGGAGCGGCGGGGCCGAGCAGCCCGTCCGGATGCAGGTACCACCGCTGCGCGGCGGTGCCCGGCGGCGGCCACGCGGGCAGGTCGCGCCACTGTTCCGCGCCGGTGAGGAAGGCGCGCACGGGCGCCGGCCGGGCCGCGGGCGTACCGGCGAAGTGTTCCTTGAGGAACGCGACCGACTCGGCGAGGAACGGGCTCTGCTCGCTGCTGTGGCCCCACGGGCCGATGGTCAACCGCGGCGGGCGACCGGCCGCGGCGAGCCGAGCGTAGTCGCGCAGCTGCCAGGGCAGGAAGATGTCGTACCAGCCGGTGGCCATGTACACCGGTGCGGTGACGTCGGGCACCGACGCGGTGTGCGACTGCCGGGTCCAGTAGTCGTCGGTGAGCCTCTCGTGGGCCAGCCAGTCCTGGTACCAGCCGATCGGGTGGCCGGCCACCACGGTGTCGCCGCGGGACAGGGGCAGGACGTCGAAGGCTTCGGCCAGCTTCCGGTCCGGCCGCCGCGCGAGCCGCGCCCGGACCAGGGCGCCGCGCATGCCCCGCAGGGCCATCAGGCGCGACCAGCCGAGCGAGCCGCCCAGCGAGAAGGCGCCGTTGTTCCAGGTGACCGCGCCGAAGTCGGCCATCGTGACGTTCAGGCACAGGGCATCGGGGGCGTTACCGGGGTCGTCCCGGCACATCCGTCCCGCCACGGCCCACTGGGTGTAGCCCAGGTAGCTCTCCCCGTACGTCGCGACGGTGCCGGTGAACCAGGGCTGGCGGCGTACCCACCGGTGGGTGGCCATGCCGTCGCGCTGCTCGTCGAGCTGCGGCCGGAAGCTGCCACCGGAGCCGCCCGTACCGCGGCAGCTCTGCACCAGGACCGTGAACCCCTCGCCGGCCAGCGCCGGCGCGTGGGTGAGCGAGCCGTGCCGGCCGTACGGCGAGCGGACGACGATCGTGGGCAACGGCGGTTCCACCGGGCCGACAGGCAGGTAGAGGTCGGCGATCAGTTCGACGCCGTCGTCCATCGGCACACGCAGCCCGCGCCGCACCGTGAAGGCGTACGAGGGCTCCGGGACCGCGCGGCGAAGCCGCCCGGACAGTCGGCGGCGGAGACTCCTCATCCCTCATCCTTGGTTCTGGAGTTCACGCCGGGCCGGCTGTGCGGATGCGCGCGCTGCCACCGGCCGGCGCCGTGCCCGTACGAGAAGGAGCGGATATGGAACCGAAGCCCGCGGACGGTGGCTACCGCAACCCGATCCTTCCGGGCTTCTGGCCCGATCCGAGCATCTGCCGGGCCGGCGACGACTACTACCTCGTGTGTTCGAGCTTCGAGTACACGCCCGGTGTTCCGATCTTCCACAGTCGCGACCTGTTCAGCTGGCGCCAGATCGGCAACGTGCTCGACCGCCCCGGTCAACTCCGGTTGCCCGCCGACACGCTCGCCTCGCGGGGCATCTACGCGCCGACGATCCGCTACCACGACGGCCGGTTCTGGGTCGTCACGACGAACGTCACGCTCGACCGGCACCTGATCGTCATGGCGACCGATCCCGCCGGCCCGTGGTCGGATCCGGTCTATCTGGACCTGCCGCACGTGGACCCGTCGCTGGCGTGGGACGACGACGGCAACTGCTGGATGACGGTGTCCGGGGTCGAGTCGTACCGGATCGACCCGCGTACGGGAGAGGTCTTCGAAGGCCCGGTGCCGATGTGGTCGGGAACGGGTGGCCAGTACCCCGAGGCGCCGCATCTGTACCGGGTGGGCGACTGGTGGTACCTGCTCGTCTCGGAGGGTGGTACCCACACCGGCCATGCGGTGAGCGTCGCCCGCGCACGCTCGCCGCGCGGGCCGTTCCAGCCCGGGCCGGCCAATCCGATCCTGACGCATCGCGGTAGCGACCGGCCGGTGCAGGCGACCGGGCACGCCGACATGGTCGAGGCCGCCGACGGCAGCTGGTGGATGGTCCTGCTGGGCATCCGGCCGAGGGGCCAGTGGCCGCCGTACCACGTCCTGGGGCGGGAGACGTTCCTGGTCCCGGTGCGCTGGGTCGACGGGTGGCCGGTGGTCGATCCCGTCTCGTGCGCGACCGGCCCGGCGGGGACGGGCCGGTGGGACGACCGGGACGACTTCGACGACGACCGGCTGGGGGCACAGTGGATCTCTCCCCGTGAGCGGCCCGCAGCCGCCTGGTCGCTGACCGACCGGCCCGGCTGGCTGACCCTGCACGCGACCGGCGACAGCCTCGACCGCAGTGGCGCCACCGTCGTCGGCCGCCGCCAGCAGCACCACGACTGCCGGGTCAGCGCCCGCGTCGATCCCGGCTCCGGCCGCGCCGGCCTGACGATCAGGATCGACGAGGCTCACCACTACGACCTGGAACTCGCGCAGGGGCGGGCTCGGGTCATCGGCCGGGTGGGGCCGTTCCGCCAGGTGTTCGGGGAATGTCCCGTGCCGGCGGGGGCGGTGACCGTGGCACTGAGCACCCGGACCGCCGACGTGCTGCCACCGACCGTCACCTCGTCCGACGATCTCGCGCAGGCGGGCCTCGTGGGCGTCACAGCTGCCGGCAGCGACACCATCGGGTTCGAGGTCGAGACCGGCGACGGCTGGTCGTCCCTGGCCGAACTCGACGGACGCTACCTGTCCACCGAGGTCGCCTCCGGGTTCACCGGCCGGGTCATCGGCATGTACGTCACCGAGGAAACCGCCGCATTCGACTGGTTCGACTACCGGCCGGCCGGATGACAGACCGGCACGGGACCTCACCCCTTGAACGCGCCTTCCATGATTCCCTGCACCAGACGGCGTCCGACGAAGACGAACAACACCAGCAGCGGAATGGTGGCCAGGAAGGAGCCGGACATCGCCAGGCCCAGATCGATGTCCCGGTTCTGCTGCAGCGCCTTGATGGCGATCTGGACGGTGTAGTTCTCCGGCGACTTCAGGACGATGAACGGCCACAGGAAGTCGTTCCACGCGTAGACGAACGTGAACAGCCCCAGCACGTACGCCGCCGGCCGGACCAGCGGGAAGGCTATCCGCCAGAAGATCTGCCAGGTGGTCGCGCCGTCCACCCGCGCCGCCTGCATCAGCTCGTCGTCGATGGTGCTGCCGATGTGCTGGCGCATCCAGAAGATGCCGAACGCGCTCACCAGCCCGGGAACGATCACCGCCTGGAGGCTGTCCACCCAGTCCAGCTGCGAGATGATCAGGTACTGCGGCACCACTGCCAACTGCGCCGGCACCGTCATGGTCAGCACGACGATGAGAAACAGCGTGTTGCGGCCCGGGAAGGACAGCTTGGCGAAGGCGAAGCCGGCCAACGCGCAGAGCACCGCCTGGCCCACGGCGATCGTGCCGGCGACGATGAGGCTGTTCAGCAGGGACTGCACGAACGGCACGATGGTGAAGACCAGCTCCGCCAGGTGCAGGAAGTTGCCTCCGGGCGTGAGGGTCGGGGGGAGGGTCGTCGCGGTGGCGGAGTCGGTCGTCGCCACCACGAACATCCAGTAGAGCGGGAAGACGCTGACGAGCGCCATGAGGGTGAGCAGCGCGTACACCGGGATCGGGACGCGGTTGGCCTGGCGCCGCCGGGCCCGCCTGGGCGCGGCGGTCGGGGGTACGGGCTTCATGGGCGCTCCGAACGGATTCGGGTGGTCAGCAGATAGTTGAGTGCGGAGAAGGCCACCACGATGACGAAGAGCGCGACGCCGACCGCCGCGCCGTAGCCGAAGTGGAACTGCCCGAAGGACTGCTCGTACAGGTAGAGGGTGACGGTCTGGCACTGCCGTGCCGCCCCGCACGTGAGGCCGCCCACCGGGTTGACCAGCAGCGGCTCGGTGAAGACCTGCAACCCGCCGATGGTCGACGTCACGACGGTGAACGCGATGATCGGCCGCAGCGAGGGGATGCTGATGTGCAGGAACTGTCTCCAGCCGCTCGCACCGTCGGCGGCGGCGGCCTCGTACAGTTCCCGGGGAACCGCCTGGAGCGCGGCGAGGTACAGCAGTGTGTTGTATCCGGTCCAGCGCCAGGCGATCATCGTGGCGATCATGACGTGGCTGCCCCACAGCGACGCCGTGAAGTCGATGTGGTCGAAGCCGAGCAGCCCGAGGAACCAGTTGATCATGCCGTAGTCCCGGTCGAACATCTGGGCGAACACGATGGTCGTGGCCGCCACCGAGGTGACGTAGGGAACGAGCACCGACATCCGGAACAACGCGGCCAGCCGCAGCCGCGCGTGGTTGAGCAGGTGGGCCAGGCCGAGCGCCAGGAGCAACTGCGGCACGGTCGACAGCACCCAGATGCTGAACGTGTTCCGCAGCGCCCCCCAGAAGCGCGGGTCGTCCAGGAGTTCGGAGAAGTTGTCCAGCCCCACGAAACGGTGCTCGCCGATGGGATCCCAGTCGAACAGCGAGATGTAGAAGGTGAACAGCAGCGGGAAGAGGCCGAAGATCAGGAAGAGCACGAAGAACGGCGAGATGTACGCGTACGGCGCCAGGAACTCCCGTACGCCCTGCTGGATCCGCCGGTTGCGAGCGGGCCTGCGGACGTCCGGTGGGACCGGGGCCGGGCCGAGCATGGTGGTCAAAGCGTCACCTTCCCGATGTGCGGCGGCCGGGCACGACCCGGCCGCCGCACATCAGCCCTCCGTCATTCCCGTACGGCGTTCTTGACGTTTGTCAGCGCGGTGTTCCAGGCGTTGGCCGGGGCCACCTTGCCCTGCTCGACGCTGGTGAGCGTGTTGAGGAACTCGGTGCCGATGGGGCCGTCCTGCGGGCCGAAGTAGAAGGGCTTGATCCCCAGCACCGACTGGGTGTAGATCTTGCCGATCGGCGCGTTGCTGAAGAACGGGTCGGTCTTCCCGACCAGCTGCGGGTCGGTGTAGACCGACGGCGTGGTGGGCAGCGACCCCTGCATCAGGAAGTGGTCCAGCTGGCCCTTCGGCGACTGCATCTCGGAGATGTAGTTCCACGCCGCCTTCGCGTTCTTGGCGCGCTTGGGGATGGCGAGGAAGCTGCCGCCCCAGTTCCCCGAGCCACCGGGAATGGTGGCGATGTCCCACTTACCGTTCGTCTCGGGGGCGTTGGTCTTCATCTGGCTGAGCATCCAGGACGGTGAGCACACCACCGCGTAGTCGCCCTTCTTCATGGCCGCGGTCCAGCCGGACGAGAACGACCCCTGCTTGGCGGAGATGCCCGCGTCGAAGGCCTTCAGCGTCACGTCGAACGCCGCCTTGACCTGCTCGTTGTCGTAGTCGAGCTGGCGGTCGGCGCTGTAGTAGCGCTGGCTGCCCTGGTTGACCGCCTGGAAGAAGACGCTGGTCGGCGTGTTGTCCACGAACGGTTTCCCGGTCTTCTGGACGTACTGCTTGCCGACGTTGATGAACTCGTCCCACGTCGGCCAGAGCTTGGAGACCTCGTCCCGGTCGGTGGGCAGGCCGGCCGCCTTGAACAGATCCGTACGGTAGGCCACCGCCAAACCGCCGACGTCGGTCGGCACGCCGATGATCTTGCCGTCCTTGGTCGTCGACTGCGCCATCACCCAGTCGAGGTAGTTGCCCTTGATGTCGTTCGCGCCCAGCGTGGTGAGGTCGACGAAGTTGTCCGGGGACTGCATGAACTTCGGCAGGTCGTCGGCCTGGATCAGCACCAGGTCGGGCACCTTGCCACCGGCCAGCGCGGCGGTGAGCGCCTGCGCGGTCTCGGTCGTGCTGCCCACCTCGGTGAGCTTGACGCGCACATCGGGGTGCGCCTTGGTGTAGACGTCGACGTCGGCCTTCTGGTTGATGTTGGCGAACGACCAGAACTCGAAGGTCTTCGAGTCGGACTTGCCGTCTGATCCGCCACAGCCGGCCAGGACGAGCGCGACGGCGGCCATGACGGCTGTGGTGGTGGTCCGGACGCGTTTCAACGGCCCTCCATCGGTGTGATCGTGAGCGGCGGTGGTGGGGGTGGCGGGTTCCCCCCGGCGCGGACGCGCAGGCGGAATCCGGCGAGCGGCCTCACCGACGGGTCAGTCGTTGTCCCGTCGTCGGTGATCTCGTCGCCTCCGAAACTTATCGAGACATTTACATGCCATGATTTTGTGCGCTGAGGCTACTAACTGCCCCGTCATCCGTCAATGACCTCGCTGCCAGCAAGAGCGCCGCACGGCAGGGTGGATTTCCGACCGGACGGGTACCGAAAGTTTCGGAACAGGTGGCGCGACCCTCTCGGAAGGAGGCCACCGGCGACCCTCTCGTCCGCGCCCGGACAGCGGCCTGACGCCGGTCGCGGGAGCGCGTTTCGGGCTGACCTGCTCGGCGACGGCGCCGTCCTGAGCGGCGTCTCGATCGGGAACCTGGAAGTGCGGATGCCACAGGAGCCGCGGTTTCCAGCTGCGTCGAGGGCCTGGCGAGAGGCGTTGGCGGTGGGCGACGGCCGGCGGGGGGCCGTGTGGCCCGGACCGGCGGGTGAGCCGGTCTACCGGCCGTGGGCCGCCCGCGTTCGCCAGTCGTCGA
This sequence comes from Micromonospora sp. CPM1, assembly GCF_023896895.1. Classification (NCBI taxonomy): domain Bacteria; kingdom Bacillati; phylum Actinomycetota; class Actinomycetes; order Micromonosporales; family Micromonosporaceae; genus Micromonospora; species Micromonospora sp. CPM1. The sequence continues at coordinate 64,586 of NZ_JAMHIU010000023.1, read as the reverse complement.
GGCGCGTGCCGGCGATGCGGGCGCCGTCGGCGGGGACGAGCGAGCGTTCAGACAGCGCGGCACCGAAATAGCCAGCTCGCTGCTGGTGCAGTTGACCGTCGATGCCGGCGCCCGGGTGGTCGCCGCCGCATCCAGCGACGTCAAACTGGCACTGGCCCGCGAGCTGGGCGCGGAGGCTGCCGTCGACTACACGCGGTCGGACTGGATCCGCCGGGTGCGGCAGGCGACCGGTGGCGGTGCGGCGTTGGTCTACGACGGGGCGGGTGGCCCGCTCAGCACGGCCGCCTTGGGCGCGGTGGCCGACGGCGGCCGGTTCGTCACCTACGGCACCGCCGACGGGTTCGCCGCACCGGACCCAGAGTCGGCCGCGCGCCGCGGTATACGGGTGCTCGCTCCGCTACTGGACGGTCCCCCGAACCAGGAAACCGTGCGCGAGCTGCTGGGCCGTGCACTGGAACGTGCTGCGGAGGGACGGCTGCGGCCGGCGATCGGCGCCGCCTACCCGCTGGAGCAGGCCGCTGATGCCCACCGTGCACTTGCCGCACGCACAACGGTGGGCAAGTCACTGTTGTTGGTCGGCGGCCGAACGGCCAGCTGACTTGTCGTCGTTGCCGACAGCGCACGGAACAAATTCGTCACTGCTTCAGTTCTGACTCCCCACTCCGGCTACGGGCGCGGCATTGCCGTCCCACACCGCTGTGCGCAGCAGCCGCTGCATCGCCTGCGGATCATCGTGCCCCGCCCGCTCCGCCAGAGACCAGCAGGTCTTGCGTTCCACTGTCGACAATGGCGCTTCGACGTACACGAACGGTCGCGGTGGGCCGGACGGCGGGGGGTCGTCGTCGGCACCGGGCCGGGCACCGTCGCGGCGGCCGACGCCGGCTACCCCGCTGCCGAACAGGCGTCCGACGGTCAGCGCGACAGCATCCGGCGGACCCGGCCGCCCACCGCCTGCTTGACCTGCTCGCGCAGTGGCTTGGCGCGGCGTGCCTTGAGTTTCTGCTGCAGCGTTCGGTTCTCTTCCCGCAGCCACTGCATGCGCGCCAGCAGTTCGTCCGTGGTGTGGGCGGAGGCCGGCCGGACCGCCTGCGGGTAGACGGTCTGGCGGACCTGCTCGTCGAAGCGGGTGGCGCTGTCCCCGTCGGCGAACGAAAGGCCGAGGTCGTGCTTGGCGAGGAACGCGGTGATCCGCGCGAAGCGCTCCTTGTGCCCCTCGTTCAGGGCCGTGTAGTCGGCTTCCTCGTAGAGTTGAGCGGCGTCGACGTCGGCCGGTACGTCGCGCATCAACCGGTGCGGGATGTCGAAGTAGCGGGCCAGTTCCAGGGTGCGCGAGTCGTGTGCGAGGAGATACCCGGGAGTGCCGGCGATCAGCGCCGTGATGGTGCCGTGGATCCGGGTGCCGAAGGCGAAGTCGAATCCGGAGAGATACTCCATCCAGGGCCACGGGTCCACGAACATCCGCACCTTGTCCTCGACGAAGAGCGGGTGCGAGGTGTGGATCGGCATGTCGTCGGTCTTGCCGCGCAAATTCGGTGCGTCGCCGTAGAGCAGGGTGCCGAGGGTGTACAGGCCCTGTGCCAGGTAGCGCAGGTTCGGGTAGCGCTGGTGGTGGTGGCGGACGATCGGGGCCAACGCGCGGACATATGGCGAGATGACGAACGCGAGCCGATCCTCGGCACCCAGGGTCGCCTTCGCCTTCTCGACCCGGAAGCTGTCGCCGTGCAGGAACATCGACGGGCAGCCGATCTGCTCGACGGCGGAGAAACCCAGCGTACGCAGGTAGGTCTCGCTGATCTCGCCGCGTACACCGATGCTGTGCGACCGGTCCAGCACCGCCCGGCAGAACGCCTTCACCGGCTCGTCGATCGGGCGCAGGTACTCCAGGTCGCCGTCCACGTCGGTCTGCGCCCCGACCCCGAGCACCACCACCGGGATCTTGAGGCGCTCGATCAGCCGGGTCATCGACACCAGCCGGTTCGCGTAGTCGTGGCGAAACGCGTTGGCCAGCGGGATCACGAAGACGTCGTACTTCTCGTTGATCTCGTCGGCATCGCCCGGGTCCGCCCGGAACCGCGACGGGGTGATCTCCGCCGCCGAGGTGGCCAGAAGCTTGTGCGCGGCGTGGCTGAAGACCAGGTTGCCGCTGTTCTTGCCGATCCAGTCCCGCTCGTAGGTCTCCTCGGCGGTGACGACGTCGAACGGGCCCTTGCGGGCTCGCAGCAGGATCCGCTGGTGCATCCGGGGTGTCCACCCTTCGTCCCGGACGCCACGGCGCCCGGCGAGGCCGAATCGGCGCGACCGGCCGAACACGGCCCCGTTCCGTGCAGGAGCCGAAATCCTACCGTCTCCCCGTCGGTCCGGATCCCACTGCCGGCTGAGCGCGTCCCAGCGGTCGGCGGAGCGTCTGGGCGAGCGAGCCGTGGCGTTCGATCTTGACGTCGACCGTCACCGACACCTTCTACATCACCGAGCCGGTACAAGCCCCAGACGTGTCCGGCGTCCCCGAACGGCTCGGCAGCGACCCGAGGCGATGCCATCCCCGAGCCTCGCTACGGGCCCGTCTGACTTGTCGCCGTTGCGACCCAGAACACGAACACGATCGTCACGACCACCCCGGCGACTGCGACCAGCCCGGTCGCCAGGGCGGCACGAGGCGAGTTGCGCCGGCGCAGTTCGAAAGCCGTGGTGAGGGTGAACAGCAACGCGAGCATCTCGAACGCGGCGAGCCAGAGGAGTCCGACGAAGCTCAGCAGGCCCTCGACCATGTCGCGGCCGAGAAAGACAATCCGACCGCCGTACGCCGCGCCGCACCAACACAACGTCGCCAGGGCCGCCAACACGTACACCGCTCGATAGGAAACGGGGGCAGCGCGGCCGTCCCCCGGGATCGGATGGGGGTGTCCCGGCGGAATCGTGGGGCGGGATCCATGGTCGAGGCGTAGGAGAGGGGGCATGAACGGACGCCAGCTACGTAGGTGTGCCACGGGAATCGGTCGATAGGGCCCGTTGCGGCCGTGGGCGGGGCTCGAACTTGCGACCAAGGGATCATGAGATCAGGACGGGCGACTCGGCGAGCTGCGTGGACGGGCTTCTAACAGCGGAAACGCCTCTCGGCATCTCACACCGCTCCCCCGTCGTCCGTCGGCCTCTTGCGGACCAGATGCGGATCGCTCGCCTGGGCCCGGGTAAGCCCTACGCATACGCTCGACAGTGTGGAACCAGATCCTCAGGGCACTCAGCCATCTGCGTCTCGCTGGAGCGTTCGTCGCCGGTGCCCGGAATGCCGTGGGGCTGCGCGGCTTCCAGGCATGGTGAAGACCACCGGCATGGGTAAGGGGATGGGAAGCGTTTTCGGGCCCTGCCCCACCTGCGATGGTGTGGGCTACCTGGTCGAGGACGACCAAGGGGACTGACAGCTTGGGAACTGGACAAGATCGGGCTCGGCTACGGCGATTCTCCTGCTCGGCCTGGTCGCTGGCGGCCCAGCTTGGCCTCCGTAACCCGGCCTTGTTCCCATGGATGGCCCGTCCAACTCGGTGTTGGGAGATCCCGAGGCGAGCTAGTCGTCACCGAAGGGCTCGTCGTGCCATCGAAACCCCGCGTGGTCACCTTCGACTCCAAGCACGAACTCGGGGACCTGGCGGCCGTCGGGACAGGTCATCGTGACTGCGGCGCGGATCGCCTCGTACGCCTGGTCGATCGGCTCCGGATCGCCGGAGTCAACCGCACGGTTCCACTCATCAAAGAGCGGTCGCAACTGCTCGAACGCTGGTTGAGGTCTGAACCTGCCCCGGTGCCAGGGCATGTCGTGCTCCTCGACCTCGATCTCGCCGAGCAGTTCACCGCCGGAGGCGTAGACCCGCCAGACTTCGCCGAAGTCGCCACCTGCTGCCACAGGGAGGACCCTAACCGGGGCAGGGTGCCTTGGGATTAGAAGAGGGTCGCGGATGACTGGTCAAGCCGTCACGCGCCTGTTCAGCCCGTCCGTGGTTGTCGGGCATCGTCGGCCACTGCCGCTGTCCTCGGCTGTACGAAGGGCTGTAGCGGCACCAGCAGGCCGCCCCTATGGTTCACGGCCATAAAAGCCTCCATCGCGGCCGTTCTCTTCTATCCGCTGTGCCTGCTCGTTCTGTACGGGGTGATCAGTCTCGCTGTGCAATCGACTTCCATGCGACGCTTGATCGGGCAGCATCCCCGGCGCCTACAGCTCGCCCTGCTCGTCGCGTTAGGGCTCGCGACCGGCTTCGCAGCGACGGGGGTCCAGGTGGAAAGCGCCCTACCGGACGAATGACCTGGTCCCCGTCCGGGGAGGTTGGTGGCCCTTGTGGCGCGCGGCGAGGTGATCTTCGGCGGCATCTCTGAGGGTCGGGGTTCGGGGCGGAGCCCGAGGTCTTGGGTCAGCTCGCTCCGGCATACTCCGGGCATGAACCAGGACGACCCGCTGAGCGATCGGCTGCAAGTGGGTGCGCATATCGCCGTGCTCATGGCAGTGCTCCTGGTGCCGCTAATGTGCTGTGGCGGGTTGTTCGCGAACTGGTTGTGGAACAACTGACCGCCCCCTCAGCGTCCGCGGTCAGTCCTCCTCGCCGCTGGGGCCAAAAGCCTCCGCGATCATCTCCCCGTACTCGATGTCGGTTGCGCCGCGCCACTCGCCGGACGTCGGGTCCTGGACCAGCCATGGCTGGTACAGCGTGCCCTCGACCCACTTCGAGAACCAGTCAACGATCGTCATGTGTTGCGGGAACGCGCAAGACACGCCGTCCGGGGCCGGGTTCGGGTCGTAGCCCCAAATCTGGCCGTCAGCGAGGTTGAGTTCACTGCTGATGCCGCAGCCCCAGTCGCACAAAGTGAGGACGCCGCCCTTGAGTCCGGTCAGCGCGTCCCGGCCGCCAGTTCGATGTCCGTCCCTGAGGCCGAGGAGACCGTAACCGGGGCCGAAGCCGCCGTTACCGACCTCCAGATAGAGCCGGCGCAGCAGGGACGGCAATGATCGTCCGGCCAGTTGCTCGGCCTGCGCGACTGCGGCAGGCGGCGCGGGTCGGAGCGGCCCTACCCGGCTGGCTGGCACCTCGTCGATGTACCCGCCGGCGGCGATACGTCGGACCACCGCATCGAACACGTGGTCCTCTCTTGTCGACATGGCCCGCAGCGTAGCCGCACGGTGTGCCATTCATCCGTCGGCTCGTCGGCTGGGCTCAAGCACCACACCGAAGGCGGCAGATCCCGCAGATCCGGACGCCCACCGTGCATCTCGATCAGATCGACGTGGCTGATCGTGACGGTGCAGCCCACGGCTTTCACGCACGAACGTGCCGATGCCGTGACGGAGGGTCACCGTCGGTTTGGAAGAGCGCCCTCAGGGCAGCAGCCGCTTTTGCCCCCAGACGATCGTCGCCCGAATTGAAAGCCGAACGGCATGAGGAACGGAAAGTAGGCAGTCCAGATCGCTGTCGGCCGGCCGTTGCGCATCGGCAGATCGAGTAGATTCTGCGCAGTGAAAATGACTGTCGCAACCGTCGACAGCGCGAGTACACCCGCAACGGCAGCCAGCCCGATCACGGCGCGGCGGTGTGCCAGACGCAGGACAGTCCGGGCAAGCAACCACTCTGAGGCTGCCCCGAGTAACCAGCCAGCAACGGTAAGGATCTTCACGGGTACGGGCGTGAAGCGCCACACCCATACCTCGATCGAGTCGCCGCGTGGCTCGGTGTAGGTGCCGCTCGGGCTGGACTCCCATTCCATGACCAGGTCACCGGTCCGTCCGCGTTGCCGGCGGTAGAACGCCTCGAAGGCGCTCCGGTCGCCGCCTGCGGTCAGGGCCAGGAGTTCGGCGTCGTCCTGGGCGGCCATGCCTACCTGTCGCAGCGGGACCGCGTTCTGGTTCGCGACACTGGCCCGGCTTCGTCAGAGGATGGTGACGGTGATCACCTGTAGCACTTGACGCGGTGCTGCACATGTCTGTCCTGGATGCAGTCCTGTATCCAGGACAGGAGCAGAGCATGACGACCGCGTTGCTCGACCGCGCGCCGACGCCGCCGCCCGTCAGCAGCCCTCCCGGGCGGGCGCCACGGTTGTACGTGCTGGACGGGTTGCGGCTGATCTGTGCTCTTGCGGTGGCCGGATACCACTTCGGCGACTCGTGGAGGTTGGACGGGGTGCGCCCGCCGGCATACTTCCTGCCGGACGCGGCACCGGTGCTGATCTATGGCTTCCTCGGAGTCGAGACGTTCTTTCTGATCAGCGGATTCGTGATCCTCATGAGCGGCTGGGGGCGCACGGTTCGCGAGTTCGCTGCCTCCCGCGCCGCGCGACTCTATCCGGCGTTCTGGGTGTGTGTGCTGACCACGACAGCCGTAACGGCAGTGCTGCCGATCAGCGGCGGGCTGCCCTTCCCACCTCCGCCGGACGGGTGGGACGTGCTGGTCAACCTGACCATGTTGGCGGAGCCCCTCAACACGCCGCTTGTCGACACCGTGTACTGGACCCTCTGGATCGAGCTCCGGTTCTATCTGATCGCGGCGTGCATTCTTGCGGCCAAGCTGACCGACCGGGGAGCAAAAATATTCGCTGCCGTGTGGCTGGCCGTCGCCGTGGTCATGCCCGTTTTCCGGGGTGCCGCCCTGGACGAGGTCGTGATGTCCGATTTCGCGCCGTACTTCATCGCCGGAATTACCCTGTTCCTGCTTCGCCGCAACCGATCCGATCGATGGCTGTGGGTGCTGTTGCTCGCCACGTGGCTGGTCAGCCTGCAGCGCGTGCACGAGCGGACCCTGGAGTTGAAGCCCGGCTTCGAGGTGCCCGTCTGGCCGGCACCGGTACTGCTCACCGGGGTGTACCTTCTGATGCTCATCATCGCGCTCGGCTACACCGACCGGGTGAAGATGCTCTGGCTGGCCACCGCGGGTGCACTCAGTTACCCCTTCTACCTTTTGCACCCGCGCATCGGCTACAGCGTGATCCGCAACGTGTACGAGGAGACCAACCTCCCCGCGTCGATACTGATCGGCGGCACCGTGCTCGGGCTGCTGGCGGCAGCCTGGCTTGTCCATCGCTTCGTCGAGCGCCCACTCGCACCCTTGGTTCGCGGCTTCGTATTGGACCGGCGACGACAATGACCATCAGACGCAACGCGCCGAGGAAGAGTGTGGGTCCAACGACCGCGGATGCTGATTCCGCCTTCCGCGAGCTGTTCGAAGCCGCGTATGACGATTTGCTGCTCTTCGTCGAACGCCGTGCGCACCTCGCCGTCGCCGAAGACGTGGTCGCCGAGACGTTCTTGATAGCGTGGCGCCGCTTGGACGAAGTACCGAAACCACTCGACGAGGCCCGCGCCTGGCTGTTCACCGTCGCCCGCAATGTTCTGCACAATCGGCAGCGCAGCGACCAGCGGCAGCAGAGCCTCGCGCTTCGCGTCCTACGGGAACCCGATGCTCCGAGCAGCGCCGAGGCCGACCTCGCGGCTACCCGCATCGACCTGATGAATGCTTGGCAGCGCCTGTCATCCGCCGATCAGGAAGTGCTGACGCTGACCGCGATCGAAGACCTCACCGGGCCGCAGGCAGCACAAGTCCTGGGCATCTCCCGGCCCGCGTTCAGTCTGCGCCTGCTGCGTGCCCGCCGCCGCCTACGTCAGCATCTTGGTCAGCGGCCGAACAGCGAACCCACAAGCATCCCCACACCGGCCGGCCCTTCACGACGCGGAGGCTCCGCATGACCCACGACGATGTCCTCGACCAGACAATCCGCGCTGCCGCGGTCCCGGTGCCCGCACGCGTCGGGCAGGAACCCGCGCGAGAATTGCTCGAGCGGATCGTCGCCACTGATCGGCGACCACGCCCAGCACCAGCGCGCACGCCGCACCGTCGGCCTCGCCTGGCGATCGCCGGCGCGGCCGGAGCGCTGGCCGCCGCTGTCGCCTTCACCATGACACTTGTCAACGCTGGGCCCGCGTTTGCGTCGTGGACGCCCGAGCCGAGTCCGATCTCGGATACCGAGGCACGCGACCTCACCGGCAAATGTCTGTCTGCCCAGGACGCGAGCGTCGCAAGGGTGGTCATCGGTGAAAAACGCGGCGAGTACGCATACGTGAACGCCGTGTCGCCGGCTGGAAGCCAGACGTGCTTCCGCGATCGCAACGGAGACGTGACGAATACCAGCATCCTTACCGTGCTGACCAGCACCGAGCGGCTCGGCGCCGGGGGTGTCGAGCTGTACTCGTGGGGTCAACTACGCACCGACGAAGGCTACGTCCGGATCATGGCGGGACACGTCGGCTCACAGGTGACGAGTGTGGAGATCAACTTGCGGACCAAGGATGGCCATTCGTCACGGACGGCGCGGGCAACCGTTCGCGACGGTTACTTCGGCGCCTGGTACCCCGAGGGCCTCGACGAGTCGAGCAGCAACACCACCACACTGACCGTCCGCCTCGCAGACGGCAGCACGGTGAACCTGTCCGCCCGCGAACTGTACGAACAACCGAAGCTGGATTGAGAGGGCGGTTCGGCAGGCCGGCATGCCCTCGCACCGTTGCCGGTTACGGTCCTGCAAACGCTTGATGTCGTCGCCGAGCCTTCCTGACCTACCTCGCCGGCGCCGGGGTACCCCGATGTCGTGCTGGCGGCCTGGGGCCGGTCACGCCGACGGCGGCACGCTCGCCAAGCGGGTCTACCGTCCACCCCGACAGCAGCCACCTGAAGGTGGCAGCCGAGCACCTCGAATCGGGCCTGTTCGGCTGATTCCCGTGGCACAAATTCAGCAGTACGCGCGTACGTGATGAATTGTGTGGTCCCCAGGACGATCCGGTAAGCGTTCCCGCGCGTCACGCATGCTGTTCCCAAGATCAGGCCGTGCAGCTGACCCGCTCCGCTTGCCGGTTCTGTCGCTCGTCACCCACGACTGTCGGCCAGCTCGGCTGCACCGATGGCTGTACAGCCAGGCGCTCTCGCGCCCTTGCGTCCGCCCTCGCTTGGCTTCATGATCCGCTCACCGGGAACGTGAAGGAGGAGCACATGGGCGCCTGGGATGACGGCCCGTTCGACAACGACAGCGCCGCCGACTGGTGCGGTGACCTCCACGATGCCGATCCGCCTGCCCGGCCGGCAAAGGTTCGTGCTGCTCTGACAACGGCAGCGCTCAACACCGGGTACCTCGACCATGACGACGCTGCCTCGGCCATCGCCGCAGCGGCCATCGTGGCATCTCAGATGCCCGGCGGAGACCCGATAACCTCGCCGTACGCGCCGGACTTCCTGCTTGCTGGTGAGCCCCTTGCATTGGACGACGACCTGCCACAGCTCGCGGTCGAAGCACTTGACCGGGTGCTCGGCGACGACTCGGAGTGGCGGAGCCTGTGGGGCGAGGCGGGAGCGAGTGAGTTCCCGCAAATCAACAAGCTCCGCGCAGCGCTGTCCGGTCCGCCCGAACTGCCCGGCCAGATCGCGCTGCTTTAGGGACCGCGCGTGTCGGCACCGTAAACAGGGCAACGCACGCGTTCGAGGGCAAGACAGTCCGGACATGCGCTCGCCGCTGCGCTGAGAATGGTCCTGCCTCGAGAGTGCTTGCTGTCCCAGCGGGAAGGCACTCGACAACCCACTGGTACCCAGGCTCGGGAAAGGTCACGACATGACCCTCGCCGCCGACGCGATCGAACTGCCGTCCGGCCAGACGATGCCCGTGCTCGGCCAGGGCACGTGGCACCTGGGTGAGCGCCCCGCGAGGCGACGGGATGAGCTGGCCGCCCTACGCGCTGGGCTCGACCTGGACATGACCATGATCGACACCGCCGAGATGTACGGTGACGGTGCTTCCGAGGAGCTCGTCGGCGAGGCGATCGTCGGACGACGCGCTGACGTGTTTCTGGTCGACAAGGTGCTGCCATCCAATGCGAGCCGACGAGAAACTGTGCGGGCCTGCCGGCGCAGCCTGCAACGGCTCGGCGTCGACCACATCGACCTCTATCTGCTGCATTGGCGCGGCGCGCATCCGCTCGCCGAGACCATCGAGGCTTTCGGCGAACTCGTCGAGGCCGGTGACATCGGGCAGTGGGGCGTGAGCAACTTCGACCTTTCTGACATGCAGGACCTCCTGGAGGCGGGCGGGGGCGCCTGCGCGACCAACCAGGTTCTGTACAACCTCACCCGCCGCGGTCCGGAATTCGATCTGCTGCCGTGGCTACGCGAGCACCAGATCCCGGTGATGGCGTACTCGCCGATCGAGCAGGGCAGGCTGCTCGGGCACCCCCAGGTCGCGGAGGTCGCCGCACGGCACGAGGCCACGGCTGCTCAGGTCGCGCTGGCCTGGCTGCTGCGGCAGGGGACGATAGCGGCCATCCCCCGGTCGTCCAACCCGGAACACACACGGGAGAACGCGGAAGCGCGCGACCTGGATCTGGCTGAGGAGGATGTGGCGGCACTCGACGCGGCGTTCCCGCCGCCGACCGGCCCGCAACCGCTGGAGATGTTGTAGCGTCCGGAGGATTCGGCGGTGGAGCGGGGCCACGGCGCAGATCCAGGGCGAGCGCCCATCGTTCCATCTCGTCGAGAGCTGACGGAACAGCACACATGGAGGACCTGCTTCTGCTCAGGGAATGGAGGAGGTTCGAGCGCGCGGTGGGGCACCCAGGCAGCCGACCGGTACCCGGCCGGAGAACTGAGAAGCGGGCTCGGGACCTCGACGGCGGCTCAGGGGTGGAACTCGCCGCGGGTGCGGGGCAGCCACTCGGGGTGGTGGTCGCGCAGGTACCGAATGAGCCCCTCACGCACATCGCAGCGAAGGTCCCACGCGCTCGGTCCGTCGGCCGCCGATGCCTGGACCTGCACGACGACGGTCTGGGGCGTCGCATCCACCATCTGCAACACCCACTGGTGTCGATCCCACAGCGGTGACGATTCGATGATCCGCCTCGTCTCGGCGCGGAGGTCGTCCAGGTCGGCGGTGTGATCGACGTGGAGCCGGGTCTCGCCGACCACCCGCGTCTCGTGCCGGGTCCAATTCTGGAAGGGGTGCTCGGTGAACCAGGTGGTGGGCAGGATGAGCATCCGGTCGTCCCAGAGCCGGATGACCACGTTCGTCAGCTTCACCTCCTCGACGCGGCCCCACTGCCCGTCGACCACGATCACGTCCCCCACGTGAAGTCCGTCGGCGAACGCGACCTGGATGCCGGCGAAGGCGTTGCCGAGCGCGGTGCGTGCGGACAGCCCGAGCAGGGCGCCCACGACACCCGCCGAGGTGAGCACGGACAGCCCGATTGTGCGCAGCGGAGGGAACGTGATCAGGACCAGGCCGATCGCCACGACAGTCACCACTACCGAGGTGAGGCGCCGTACCGGTCGGATCTGGGTGCGGGCGCGGCGGGCCCGGCGGTCGGCCCGTGTCTCGCCCGGCAGCCGGCTGAACGCGGCCCTCTCGGCGATGTGCAGGGCGCGAAGCACCAGCCACGTCACGGCCGCGATCAACAGCACCACGACGACGCGCTGGACGACACGGGGCCCCGGACCCGGGTACGCGCGGATCCCGGCATACAGCGCCGCGAGAAGCAGCACGGTGACGGCAGGGCGTCGGGACGCGCGGTACAGCGGCGCAAGCAGCCAACGGTAACTGTGAACAGCGGCGCGACGCCGGAACAGCACGCGGGCCAGCAGGCCCGCCGCGACAACCACGGCCACCGCGACCACCGGGACCACCGGGACCATCCTCGTGGTCATCAACCAGCTTTCCTGCTACCGGCGACCCTCACCGAAGCACTCCCATCCGTCACGCTCGCGGTCACGCGGCGCGCCCAAGCGGTCGGAGCCTCGATCCGATCGCCGCCGTTCGCCCCTCCTGGTGCGGCCCGCGCGGATGTCCACCGCGCGTCGCGGCATGGACGAAGCACTGGTCCATTTCGCCCACTCGGCTCCGTTGCCGCAGCGCGCGAAGGACATCCCCCGTGTGTCACGACTGGCCCAGGTTGGTTACCAGGTTGACGGCGACGGCCAGGACGCCGGTTCCGAAGGTGTACGAGAGCAGCGCGTGTCCGAGCGCCACCCGGCGCATGCGATTACTGGTCGGTTCGTTCTCTCCCGGCGCGTACGACATGCCAACCGTGAAGGCGGCGTATGCGAAGTCGGCGTACGCCGGAGGATCGTCCTGCTTGAAGTCCATACCACGGCCGTCGTCGCAGTAGTACATCCGGGCGTACTTGAACGCGAAGACTGTGTTCACCAGCGTCCACGCCAGCACCACCGCAACGACGCTGAGGATCACCAGCGCGACAGCCACCACGTCCTGCCGGTCCGAGGCGCGGACGAGCGCCTCGGCCACGGCGGCGAGACTGACAACGGACGCGATCAGGATCGCCGAGTCGGTGGATCGGGAGCGCTGCTCCGCCTCGGCAAGCTGCTCGGTACGCTGCGGGCTCGCCGGCCAGCAGGACCGCCACACCCACACGAGGATTGTGCCCGCCGCGATTGTCCAGATCACCAGCGGCGTCAATTCCGGCGCCCCGATCAGTGCGGTGACCGTCCCGGCGACAACACCGACGACCAGCGACCACAGGACACGCCTGACCGACAGCAGACGCCCCAGATACCGTCCTCCCGATCCCTGCTCCATCCGTCGAGCGTTCCGGCTAGGCCGGATGGGGCACGGAAAATCGGGAGCTATCACCGGATTGGGCGTGAATCCCCGGAATCGCGGAGGCTCCGAGGACCGAGTTGTGTAGTGGTCGCCCCTGAGCCTCACAGGGCTGGTACCGGGCGTCGGCGGCAAATGCCCGTTCAGCCGCTGACCGTCATGCTCGAAGAGGGCGGCATCCTTCACGAGCCGTCGCGCGAAAGCATGGGCTCCCAGGCACCGGGTATCCCCGGGCATGGGAAGCCAACAGCGCAACAAGCATGACAGCGGTGGCGAGTCGGCGCGGGGCCGCCGGCACCCGGGCAGCGGAGCACGGGGCCGGCAGGGGTCCACCGTGGAGCACTCCCCGAGTCAGCGACACGAGCGCACCGCGACTGGATCAGCCGGCACCGAGCGCGACCATAGCCGGTCGAAGGTGGCCCGGGAGGGGCGGGTCAACCGCCAAGGTACGGCCTGACGCTTCTCGGCCAGGCCTACACCGGCACACCCACCGCGGTCGCCAGGGCGTGCCCGGCGGAACCACAATCGCCGAGCACGACGCCAACTCGCCCGCTACCGGGCGGTACTCGACGCTGGCGTCGACCCGCCCGTCGTCGCCGGTCGGATCGCCGAAAGCTCAGGCAGAACGTCAGCGCGCCGATTGGCACCAGCACACGCCATTCCAAGAGGAGACCGACACCCGCGCCCGCTACAGCGAAGAGCAGATCGCGCCTACACCTCCCGCGCCAGTCGCGCCGGGCAGCGCGGAACAGGCGTATCGACTGACACTTGTGTCATGGACCTCACCCCGGATCTCGACACGCCCAGCCCTGCGCGGGTCTACGACTACTTCCTCGGCGGGTCGCACAACTTCGCCGCGGACCGTGCGCTGGCGGCCCGCATGGAGAAGGCCATGCCCGACATCGGGCACATCATGCGGGCCAACCGCGCGTTCCTGCGTCGCGCGGTCCGCGCGCTCGTCGACGCAGGCATCCGGCAGTTCCTCGACCTCGGCTCCGGCATCCCCACGGCGGGCAACGTGCACGAGGTCGCCGGCCAGCTCGCCCCGGACACCGTTGTCGCGTACGTCGACATCGACCCCGTGGCGTTCAACCACAGCCGACGCCTCCTAGTCGACGACCCGCGGACCGTGGTGCTGCACGCCGACCTCACCCAGCCGGACGCTGTGCTCGACGACCCGACGCTGCGCGACGTGCTCGACTTCGAACGGCCGGTCGCGGTGCTGCTGGTCGGCGTGCTGCACCAGCTCACGACCGACCCGGCGCCGATCATCGCCCACTACCGCGACCGGCTCGCCCCGGGCAGCTACCTCGCCCTGTCGCACGCCTCCTCCGACGAGCGTGCCGACGCGCTGGCCCTACGCGACACCTACAACCAGGGGTACGCCAACACCGCCCGGATGACCCTGCGCAGCAGGCCCGAGATCGAACGGCTCTTCACCGGCTACACGCTCGTTGCGCCGGGGCTGGTGCAGCTGCCCGAGTGGCGGCCCGACTGGCCGGTGGACCCGGACGAGGACCCGCGCCGTTTCGCCACATACTGCGGGGTGGGCCGGCTCGGTTGACCAGTCGCGTCGCCGGCCGCGGTCGGCCCGCCCCTCGACGGTGACCAGGCCTGGTTCGAGATCGGCGGTGCCGGCGGGCGCCAGGTCGCCGGCGATGAGCAGGTACGTGGCCGGGGTCCGGCACGCCCGGCATCGGCGGCCCCCAGACACGCCGCGACGTGGGGGTCCCGCAGGTCGTCGAGGTTGCTGCCCCCACGTCGCGGTCGCGCTCTTGCAGGCACACACCGGTACCGGTGATGCCCGATGGTTCCGCCGGGCGTGTCCGACGCCCGGCGGAACCGCAGTAGTCATCCGAGGACGAATCGGAAGAAGCGGGGGCGGTAGATGCCCGGATCGCGGTAGTGGTCCGCGTCCGGGGAGACGCGGGTGTCCATGCTGTTGACGTTGTAGGAGGCGATGAAGGTGTCACCGGAGCTGAGCGCGGGGTGCACGTGGGCGTTGTAGGAGATGACGTTGGGGTTCCAGTAGCTGCCGTAGGGGCCGGGTTCCGGCATGCGGTAGACCGGGGTCTTCTGGGTGAAGGGGCCGTACGGTGAGCAGGACGTCCAGGCGTTGATCTGTCCGCTGAACGCCTCGGTGCTGTCCTGGCTGAGGAGGAGGAACTGTCCGCCCCAGGGGCTGACGCTGTACTCGTTGGCGATGCCGGTCAGCAGGTTGCGGGAGTTCTGCTCGCGGAGCGTCCAGCCCCACGGCGTGTGGTACTGCCAGGTGCCGTTGGCGAGGTCGCTGCCGTACACCCGGGCGATGCGCATCTGCTTGTTGATCGGGGAGTCGTCGACGCCGTAGACGTAGGTGTAGCCGTCGCCGCTGCGGCTGGCCGGCAGCAGCCCCGAGCCCCAGGCGACCCCGCTGGCAGAGGGCAACTCCCGGACGCTGACCGGGGTCCGCAGGTTGGACAGGGCGAAGTCGGCGACGACGTTGCGGTTGAACCGCCAGTCCCAGGCGCCGGAGCCGAAACGCTCGTACTCCTGGTACACCACCTGAAGTTGTCCGCCCGAGAGGTGGCCGTCACCGACCCAGTACCACTTTCCTGGCCCGGACGGCGGCATCAACGCCCGCGGCGCCCCGGCGGTGCCGCCCTGGTAGGTGGTGAGGCTGGCGCCGTTCTGCACGACGAAGGTGTTGTTGACCAGGGGGGCGCTCACCGGGCGGGTGCCGTCGCTGTTGAGCGGGCCCATCCAGGTGTCGGAGAACAGCCAGACGATCCGGCCGTCGGGCAGCTTCACCGAGTACGTGGAGTCGCCGCCGGTCCAGCCGTCCGGCGTGCTGGCGGCGTATCTGTTGAACACGCCCTCCGGCTCGACCGTGGTCTCGACGCTGCGCACCGAGAGCGGGCGCAGCGCGCACGAGCGGGCGGTGAGTGGCAGCACGCTCTCCACATTCGTGGTGAACGTCTTCGGGCTGCTGTCCGCGTCGGCGGAGTGGATGTCCAGTTCGGTCCAGGTGGTCACCAGAGTGGCCACCATGGGGTACGCGAAGTCCGGCACCGTGATCAGTCCACCCGCGTCGGGATGGCGCACGGTGTGGATGCTCGGGTACTTCGCCAGCGTGCCGGTGCTTCCCGTCGGCGACCAGACGACGACGGCAGATCTGCGGTTGGCGTCCCTGGTGGTGTCCACCATCAGTGTCGAGCAGTATCCGCAGCTCGCGTCGCCGGAGTTCTTGACCGCGCGGAAGTCGTGGTAGACAGCACCGCCCTTACGCAGGATGTCCTGGTACTCCGCCTGGGCGCCGGCGGGCGTCGAGTGACTCTTGCGGGCCGGTCTGGCGCCCCCGAGGGCGTCGCCGCTCGTCCCGCTCGCGCCGGTCAGGTTGCTGCGCCACAGGCTCGCGTCGGAGTCGGAGTAGCCGTAGATGCGCCAGGCGTCCACGGTCGGGGCGGGCGCGGCGTTCGCCTTGGCCAGTCGATAGTTGGCGATGTGGTAGTTGAGGAGCATGTCCGCGAAGTTCAGGCCGTAGCCCTCAGCGGTGTGCCGGATCGCCTCGATCGGCAGATGGTCGTGGTCCCGGATGCTCTCCCACGTGCGTCGCACGAAGGAGGCGTCGACCTGCTCGGTGAGGTAGGTCGGCAGCAGGAACGCGCCATACTGCGGACCGCCGCCCAGCCCGCCCCAGGAGTTGAGTGCTGCCCCGGGCTTGCTGAGCACGTCGTAGACGTTGCGGGCGTACAGCTTCTCCTCGCCGGGGATGGGCACGTACGGCGCCCGGGCGTAGGTCTGGCGGGTCGCCCACTCCGCGGTGGCCTCCATCCACCAGTTCATCGAGCCGAACTCCTTGCCGCCCACGAAGAGGGCCAGGTAGTCCAGGCCGACGTCGGACCGATCCCAGTACTGGTACTGCATGACGTGGAACAGCTCATGCCGCGGCAGGTAGTCCCAGTCGTCCTGCCCGTTGGGCACCAGCATGGTCGCCTGCTGGTTCAAGCCGAACGGCAGGACGAACGGCGCGTCGATCGGCAGGCCGGCCCCGCCGACGAGCGGGATCTCATCGACGCCGTAGACCAGCACCCAGGGCTTGCCGTCCCGCACGGGCAGCGGGTAGCCCATCTCGCGATACTCGTCGACGGCGATCGAGAGCGCGTTCAGCAGATGCTGCACCGCCTTCGCCCGGCCGTTCGGGTTGGCGTCCGCCGGGATGCCCGGCCTGCCTCCGCCGGCGATGTTGTAGAGGACGAGGAATTCGCCGGCCGACGCCCGGCAGCGATAGGTGACCCCGAGGTAGTCGTACGGTTCGGCGGCGCAGTCGTCGTAGCCGGCGGCCGTGGCGGCGCCGGCGGGCACCGCGACATCTGGCGCGATCGTCCGCGCCGCCTCCGGATCGGCGCTCGCCGCCAACATCGACAGGTATGTCAGGTATCGCTGCGGGTCGTGGATGGCCCCGGTCGGTCGAAGGTGCGCCGGCACCGACCGGGGCGAGCGCACCGCGCCCAGGCCGTACCGCACCGCGTCGTCGCGGGAGATCTTCCCCCGGTGGTACGCCGAGAGCACGCGTTCCCCGGGGCCGAAGTCGGGCGGGGCGGCCGTCCTGCCGGTGGTGGTGCGCAGCGGCGCCTCCTTGAACGGCGTCGGTTGCGGGACCGGCGGGGCGGCGACTCGCGGCTCGGTCTGCGGCGGCGCGACGGCTCCCACGGCGGCTGGCGCCGCGACCGAATCGGGCGCCGCCTGAGCGGCGCCACTGGTCAGCACGGCCGCTGCCAGCACAACTGTCGCGCTGAGCAGGGCCAGGGGGTCTCTCATCGCACTCCCTCTATTGGATGACCGGCCGGTGCCGGTGCCGGTGCCGGCCGGTGGAGGGCGCGTCCGGCCGGTGGATCGTTGTGCTCGGCCAGCAGGCTTCGCACCCCGGCGACGCGTCGCTCATCGCCCCCCCGGGTGAGCGCACCGGACTCTGCGCACCCTTCGTCGTTCGCAGCCACCCCGTGCTGGCCGCGCCGCGAAGCGCACGCTCGTACCGCCCGCTCACCGTCAGCGGGCTCGACCATAATCAGGGCCGGCGCATGCAGCGATCTTGCAAAATGCTTGCAGAGGAGTCGCGCCGGCCCGCACACGTAGCGACGGCAGGAAGGTGCACATGGAGTTTCGGGTCCTCGGGCCGGTGGAGATCTGGTCCGAGGGTGTCCGCGTCGCCATCGGAGGGCGACAGCCCCGGTTGCTCCTGGCGGCGCTCGTCCTGGAGGCCAACCGACCGGTCCCTGCGGACCGGCTCATCGACCTGATCTGGGCGCAGGCGCCCCCACCCAGCGCACGGGCGACGGTGCAGGCCATGGTCTCGCGCCTACGGGCCACCTTCCGGCAGATCGGTGCATCCGCGCAGCTGCTGAGCGAGCGCGGCGCCTACCGGCTGCACACCGATCCGGCGACAGTCGACGCACACCGCTTCTCCGCCCTCGTCCAGCAGGCCGCAGGCTCTTCCGACGATCTCACCACCGTGGAGTTGCTGGACCAGGCGTTGGACCTGTGGCGAGGTGAGCCACTGCTCGACGTCGTCGACGATTCCGGACGCCAACTGCTCTGTTCGGGTCTCATCGAGGCCCGTTGGACGGCTGCGGAGGACCGGGCGGACGCGCTGCTGCGGCTGGGTCGCACCAGGAGAGTGGTGCGCGAGGTGTCCGACCAGGTGGCCGGACAGCCCTACCGGCATCGCCTCGTCGGTCAGCTCATGACAGCCCTGTACCTCGAGGGCCAGGCCGATCGAGCATCGGAGGTCTACCGCAATCTCCGCACCCGGCTGAACGACGATCTCGGCCTGGAACCGTCACGCGAGCTCAGCCGCCTGCACCGGCTCATCCTCAGGGGTGATCCGGTGCTGCCGGCGGAACGCGACAACGCACTGTCGAGCGTCCCGCACCGTCCGGAAGAGCTGCCACAGGACGTACCGGGTTTCATCGGTAGAACTGACGAGATGACCCGTCTCGACCAGCTGTCGGGCGGATCCAGCGCCACGACGGTCTGGGTTCTCAGCGGAATCCCCGGAGTCGGCAAGACGGCGCTGGCGGTGCGCTGGGCGCACCGGGTACGTGACGCCTTCCCTGACGGTCAGATGTTCATCGACCTGCGCGGCTTCGACGTCGAGCGCCTACCCGTCACACCGTCCGCCGCGCTCGGACAGCTACTTGGTGGGCTCGGTGTCGACCCCCGCGTCGTTCCGGACGATCAGGACGGCCGGGTCTCGCTGTTCCGCTCGACGACGACCGGCCGCAGGATTCTGCTGGTGCTGGACAATGCTCGTGACGCTGACCAGGTGATACCGCTGATCCCGCCCAGCGGCACCGTTCTGATCACCAGCCGTCGCCGGCTCGGCGAGCTGGTCGTCCGGGCCGGCGCCCGATCTTTGCTGCTGGGCGTGCTCAGCCCGACGGACTCCGTACGGCTGCTGGCGGCGATGCTCGGCGACGAGGCCGTTCGGGTCGAGGCCGACGCCGCGGCCCGCCTCGCCCACCTCTGCGGGCACCTGCCACTGGCACTGCGGATAGCGGCAGCGAACCTACAGACGAGCGGCCATCCCCACATCGCCGGACTGGCCGAGGAACTCGACGAGGGCGGTCCTCTCACCAGCCTGACCGTCGACGGTGCCGACGAGGGCGCGGTCACGAAGGCCTTCGCGATGTCGTATCGGGCCCTGCCCACCGCTCAGCAACGAATGTTCCGTCACATCGGGCTGGTCCCCGGTGGCAGCTTCACCGCCCACGTCGCCGCCGCGCTCGAGGGGGTCGCGCCCCCCGTCGCGACGAGAACACTCCGCGCCCTCGCGTCCGCACACCTGATCGAGCACCAGGGAGGCGACAGATACCGGTTTCACGACCTGCTCCGCCAGTACGCCGTGGACCGGCTCGTCACGGAGGACGACGACACCACCCGTCACGACGCCCGGCAGCGTCTGCTTGAGCACTATCGCAGCAGGGCCGACGCCGCCGGACGTCAACTCATCCCCCACTTCCTCAGGCTCCCCGGGCCGGCCCCGCAACAATCGTTTCCCGATGCCGACGAGGCATCGGCGTGGCTGGACGCAGAAGCAGCCAATGTCATCGCGGCGATCAACCACGCCGCCGACCACGGGCATGCACGCTTTGTCTGGCAGCTCACCGACGCCCTACGCGCCTGGTTCCACCAGCGTGGACGCCGCGCCGAGTGGCTGTCCGCAGCCACCGGAGGGCTGGCCGCCGCGGAGGCCGCGAACGACCTGACAGCCCAGGCCAGCATGCACCTGAGCATCGCCCTCGCCCACGTCACCGCCGGCCGATACGAGGAAGCCCGCCAACACCTCCTCGACGGCCTCCGCATCAACGCCCATGACCGGTGGCCGGAGGGACGCACGGCCCTGTTGAACAATCTCAGCGCGGTGCACCAGCGCCTCGGCAACCCCCGAGCCGCAATCGACTGCGCCCGACAATCCCTGGAGCTCAACCGGCAATACCGCAACGACGGCGGCGAGGCCATGTCCCTCGCCAACCTCGGCTTCGCACACTGGCAGCTCGGCGCGCTGTCACAGGCGGACCAGCACATCCGGGACGCACTGGCCTGCGCGGAACGGAGCGGCTCACGATACAACGAAGCGGTTCTTCTGGTTGACCTCGCGGGCATCCGCCGCGACCGTGGAGACCGGGAAGCCGCCGAGGAGTTGTACGACCGGGCGCTGGTCGCCAACCGCGATCTGGGCTATCAGTACGGCGAGGCGACGGCGCTCAGCGGACGTGCGTTGTTGTGGTCGATGACGGACCGCGCACCAGGTGCCTGCGCCGACGCGCGACGTGCAGTGGCGTTGACGCAGGAGATCGGCGACGCCGGCACCGAGGCGTGGGCACGCGAGGCTTACGGCCGTGTGCTGCTGGCCGCTGAACGGCCGGCAGAGGCAGCCGAGGAACACCGCCTGGCGCTCGACCTGGCCCGGCAGACCCGGTTCGTGTGGTGCGAGGCGAGTGCGCTGGTGGGGCTGGCGGCGGTGTGCCTGGCCACCGAGCAGCCCGACGTCGCTCGCGAGCACGCCAAGGCCGCGCTGCGCATGGCGACCGAAGCCGGTTACCGGCTGATCGAGTCGCGCACGCTTGGACTGTTGAAGACGCTCGACGACTGAATTGTCGTGACCGGGCCCGACGACTACCCGCGCAAGGACCTGACCGTCACGTACTTGCCGGACGCCGCCAACGGCATCAGCACGGGCACCGGCGGATATCTGGCACCGGCCCAGCACGGGCCGCGGCAGGGTGGGTACGACGTATTCCAGCGGGCCACCGAGGAGGCGCTGGGGCGGGCCGGCGTGCGCGTCCGCTGGGTCGAGGACTGGGACTACTCGCACTACGTCGGTACGGCCGGTGGCGACATCCACTGCGTCACCAACGTCCAGCGCGACCTGGGCGGCACCACGCCCTGGTGGCGTCCCGCTCGATGAATCCACCAAGGTGGCCGGCAGTGTGCGACGTACCGTCGCCGCTGCCGGCCGTCTTGGTCGCCCGCAAGGGTGTCCGACCACCACGAGTGGCGGAAACCGGATGTCGTGTCGCCGCTGTCATCCGGCTGCCATGATCGGCAGGACAGGCCCTGGGCTCAGGGCTGGGACGCCACGGTGAGCTTTGCGATGTCTGGGGCATAGACGGCCATCCAGTGCGGATGCAGCCGGTAGTAGACCACGTCGTTGTCCCAGTCGAAGAGGTCGTCGCCGTAGAAGTCCTTCAAGTACGCGAGCACGTCCGGCCAGTCCGTGGCCTGGTCGCCGTTGCGGGGGTTGAGAATCTCCACCTTGCCGTGCGTGAAGACGCCGAGGTCCTCACCGCGCATATGTGCGGCGCTGACGGCGGGCCGCGCCGCGAGGTGACGCGCCTTGGCGGCGTCGGGCGCCGTGCCGAAGTACCACTTGCCTCGCAGGAAGTGCCCGTCGACACCGCTGATCCGCGGCTCACCCTTCGCCGTCACGCTGGACAGAGCGAGGGTGCACATGCCGGTGAGGACCTGGGTGAGCTGCTCCGCGTTCAGTGTGCGCGCGGTGTTGATGATCGAGCGGAGGTGGGAGGTGGAGCCGGCGAGGGAGGCGTCAAGGAGGGCTTGGAGCTTTTCGAGATCTTCTGGGGTTTCGCGCATGGAAGTTCTTGTCTCTCCGCATCTGTCTGCGCCGGTGGTCCGCGCCTCTCACCGGCGCCGACCGATGAACCCATGCTCCACCCAAAACCTGACACCTTGCGTCATGATGATATTCGCCGCCTGCACGGCCGCCCGGATCGGCGAGGTTTCCGGCGTGCGGGCCGAGGACATCGACCGGGAAACGTGGATGTGGACAGTGCGCCGCCAGACCACACCCAGCCCCGGTGGCCTCATCGACAAGGGCACCAAGGGGAAACGCGCCCGGACCGACCTGCGGCACACCGGCCTCACCCGGGATGGCCGACGCCGGCGTACCGGTGCACGTCCTACGGAAAATCGCCGGAGACGGATCGCTGACCACGACCCAGCGCTACCTACACCCCGACCGGCAGTCGATCACGGACGCCGGAACGGCGCTGGCGCTCAGCGCCCACTTGAAGGCCCGCCGGTCCCCAGGCGGTCCCTAGCTACGCGCCCTCTTAATCAGTAATGCCCACTAGCCCAAGACGAACCAGAGGCCGTTGACCGCTCCCACCTGCCTCAGTGGGGTGGCAGTGGTGCGGCGGATCTGTCGCAAGCCAGCGAGCAGGCTCGATGGTCGCCGAGCAGGGATATCTCACGCCGCCCTTCGGCCTCACCGCTCGCACAGCCCGCTTGATCCCCGGCAGCACGGTGGTCCGGTCCGAACCTGCCGGCCGGACACGACGCTGCGCGACGAGTCAGGGCGATCGAGGCGTATCCCGATCTCGACGGGGTCCTCGATACGCGGCCTCGACGAGCGACGGAGTTACGAGACATCCTCTAGCCGCCGCCGAGCGGGTGTACCAGGATGACCTGATCAACAACCATCCTTACGCCTCGGCGAGCAAGCTGATCCCTGCCGTCGCGCTGACCGGCCGATTCAACGAGGCGCTGCCGCACACCGAGGCCATGTGGGCCGGCTGGTGCCGGGCGGGCCGGCCCCCGCCCTCTGGCTGTGGCTCCCCGTCAGCTTTATAGATCGTGTACCGACCGGACTTGCGGCAGCCGGTCCTCGGTCAGCACGATCGTCACCCGGGGGTGTCCGGGAGGAGTGCGCCGGGGCCGTCCGGCACGTCCACACGCGGGTCGATCGGCGGGTACACCTCGGGATCGAGGTCGGGGTTGGTCATCGGCTCAGTATTCGACGCCACCGCCGGGACCGCCCGCCGAGCACGACGGCGGGCGACGCTCGCCGGCGCGACAGCCGGAGGAAGCGGCCCTCGATGCGCGGTGAGCGCGACGAGGGCCGCGGCCTGGGCGGGTGGCAGCGGACGGCGGGCGGTGGTCAGTCGGGCGGGGCCATCCGGCGACGCAGTTCCCGCTTGAGCACCTTGTGGCTCGGCCCGAGCGGCAGGTCGTCGACATACCGGACCTGCCGCGGGTACTTGTGCCGGCCCAGATGCTCCCGCGACCAGTCGATCAGCTCCTGCTCGTCGGGCAGGCCCGGGCTGGCCGGGTCCACCACCACCACCGCGCAGACCTCCTCGCCGTGACGCGGGTCGGGCACCCCGATCACCGCCACCTGGCCGACCGCCGGGTGCCCGGCAAGGACCTCCTCCACCTCGCGTGGGTAGACGTTGAAGCCACCCCGGATGATCATGTCCTTCTTCCGGTCGATGATGGTGATGAACCCGTCGGCGTCCTTGCGTCCCAGGTCACCGCTACGGAACCAGCCGTCCACCACCGCCTCCGCGGTCGCCTCGGGCCGCCCCAGGTAACCGGCGAAGACGTTGTGCCCCCGGATGACGATCTCGCCGAGCTCTCCGGTCGGCAGCAGCTCGATTCGCTCGTCCACCTCCGCGCGGGCGATCTCCACCTCCACGCCCCAGACCGGGTGCCCGATGGTCCCGGCGCGGGTGCCGAAGTGCGGCTGGTTGGTGGTGGCGGTGGGTGAGGTCTCGGAGAGCCCGTACCCTTCGAAGACCGTCGTCTGGAAGGCGGCGTGGAACCGTTCCAGCACGGCCACCGGCAGCGACGCCCCGCCGGAGACGCAGAGCCGCAGCCGGGGCAGGTCGTCCCGGTCCCGGGCGGCGTCGAGCAGCGCCACGTACATGGTGGGCACGCCGTGGAAGACGTCCACCCCCTCACGCAGCATCAGGTCGATGGCGGCCGGCCCGGTGAACCGGCTCAGCAGCACCAGCGTCGCGCCGATCCGGAAGGTGCCGTTCATCGCCACCGTCTGGCCGAAGCTGTGGAACAGCGGCAGGCAACCGAGCACTACGTCCGTCCTGCGCGCGTCGTTGGCGTCGAAGACGTTCACGGTGGCGTTCATGACCAGGTTGAGGTGGGTGAGCACGGCGCCCTTGGGCACCCCGGTGGTGCCGCTGGTGTAGAGCACCACCGCCGGGTCCTCCGCCGACCGGGTGACGTACGACGGCAGCGGTGGCAGCGGGTGGCTCAGCTCCTCCAGGCGGGGCGCGACCGCGCCGGCAGCAGCCGGCCCGACGGTCACCAGCGGCACGCCGGCCGCCGCCGCGGCGGCGGCGCCCAGGGCGAGCTGGGAGCTGTGGCACACCAGCAGCTTCGTGCCGCTGTCGGTCAGCACGTGCGCCGCTTCGTCCACGGTCAGCAGCAGGTGCACCGGGACGAGCACCGCGCCGGCGGCGAGGGCCCCGTAGTAGACCCGGGGGAAGTCCACCACGTTCGGGGCCAGCAGGGCCACCTTGTCGCCGGGGCCGACCCCCCGCTCGCGCAGCCCGGCGGCGTAGCTGCGCGCCTCCAGCCACAGCTCGGCGTACGTCACCCGGGTGTCGCCGTCGACCACGGCGACGGTGTCGGCGTGCCGGCGGGCGGACTCGGCCAGCACCATGGCCAGCGACAGCGCGGTCATCGGGCCACGCCCCGCACCAGGCGGCTGACCGTCTCGGCGACGCAGACCGGCTTGCCGCCGGCGTCGCTCTCCACGGCGACCGCGGTGACCACCTGCACGCCGCCGTCCACGGGTGACACCCCGGCCAGGGTCGCGGTGGCGCGGACCGCGCTGCCGACCCGGAGCGGGGCCGGGAAGCGCACCCGGTTGAGGCCGTAGTTGACCCCCATGGCCACCCCCTCGACCCGGTAAAGGCCACCGGCCAGCGCCGGCAGCAGGGACAACGTGAGGTAGCCGTGCGCGATGGTGCCGCCGAACGGGCCGGCCGCGGCCCGTCGCGGGTCGATGTGGATCCACTGGCGGTCGTCGGTGGCGTCGGCGAACCGGTCGACCCGTTGCTGGTCGATCCGGAACCAAGGGCCGGGGCCCAGGGTCTCGCCGGTCGCCTCGGCCAACTCCTCGATGGACGCGAAGACCCTCATGCCAGGTGCCCTCCCAGCTTCGTGTAGCCGCGCAGCAGGTCGCGGGAGATGATCAGTCGCTGCATCTCGTCGGTGCCCTCGAAGATCCGGTACAGCCGGACCTGCCGGTACCAGCGCTCGATCGGCAGCTCACGGGTGTAGCCCATGCCGCCGTGGATCTGCAGGACGCGGTCGACCACCCGATTGACCATGCCCGCGCCGTAAAGCTTCGCCATCGAGGAGGCGTGCCGCGGGTCCATGCCCTGCTCGACGGTCCAGGCGGCGCGCAGGATGAGCCAGCGGGCCGCTTCCAGCTCGGTCTCCGAGTCGGCGATCATCCACTGGATGGCCTGGTTGGTGCCGATCTTCGCGCCGAAGGTCTCCCGGGTGTTGGCGTAGTCGATGGCCATCGATAACGCCCGCTCGGCGATGCCGACGGCGTGCGACGGGATAATGTAACGGCCCTTGCCGATCCACTCCATGCCGAGGCTGAAGCCCTGCCCGGGCTCGCCGAGGATGTTGCGCCCGGGTACCCGGACGTCGTCGAAGACCAGCGAGGCGGGGCCACCCTCGCCCATCGTCTGGATGAACTCCGAGCGCCAGCCCATCGACCGGTCCACCAGGAACGCGGTGGCGCCGCCGTGGCGGGCCCCCTTCTCCCGGTCGGTCACCGCGATCACGATGGCGAAGTCGGCGTCGTGACCGCCGGTGATGAAGGTCTTCTCGCCGTTGAGGATCCAGTCGTCGCCGTCACGGCGGGCGCTGAGCTTGATGTTGGCCGCGTCGGAGCCGGCGCCGGGCTCGGTGATCGCGAAGCAGCTGCGCCGCTCCCCCTCGATGGTCGGGACCAGGTACTCGCGCTTCTGCTCGTCATTGGCGTGGAACAGGATGTTGTCCGCCTCGCCGCCGAACCGGAACGGCACGAACGAGCGGCCGAGTTCGGTCCAGATCAGGGACTGGGTGACGGCCGGCAGGTCCATGCCGCCGTACTCCTCCGGGGTGGCCAGCCCCCAGAACCCGAACTTGCGCGCCTTGAGCTGCAACTCGCGCAGCTCGCTGTGCTCCAGTCCGGGCCGGTGCGCCCGTTCCCGCCGCAGCAGCTCCTGCTCCAGCGGCATGACCTCCCGGGTGATGAAGTCGCGGGCGGTGTCGCGGATCGCCCGCTCGGTGTCGGAAAGCGCGAAGTCCATGTCCCCTCCGGGTGCTGGTCCGCCGACGCGCCTCAGCGCGCGCCGCCGTTGACGTACAGGGTCTGTCCGCTGACGTACGACGCGTCGTCGCTGGCCAGGAAGGCGATCACCGAAGCGATCTCGGTCGGCTGGGCGACCCGGCGCAGCGGGGTGTGCTCGGCGACCGTCCGCTGATGCTCCTCCGGGCTGCTGCCGACCCGCTGCGCGGTGGCGGCGGTCATCGCGGTGGCCACGTAGCCCGGGGCTACGGCGTTGACCGTGACGTTGTACGGGCCGAGTTCGATGGCGAGGGTGGCCGTCAGACCCTGCACCCCCGCCTTGGCCGCCGCGTAGTTGACCTGGCCCCGGTTGCCGAGGGCGGAGCGGCTGCTGAGGTTGACCATCCGGCCGTAGCGGGCCGCGACCATGTGCTGTTGGGCGGCCTGGCAGCAGAGGAACATGCTGGTCAGGTTGGTGGTCAGCACCGCCTCCCAGTGTGGCAGTGGCATCTTGAACAGCAGGTCGTCGCGGGTGATGCCGGCGTTGTTCACCAGCACGTGCAACCCGCCGTACGCCTGCACCACCCGGTCGCTCATCGCGGCCACCGCCGCGGGGTCGGTCACGTCGCAGCCGATGCCGACGGCCCGGCCGCCGGCCGCGGTGATCTCGTCGGCGACCGCCCGGCTGCGCTCCTCGTCGAGGTCGACCACGGCGACGGCGGCACCCTCGGCGGCCAGCCGGTGCGCGGTCGCCGCGCCGATGCCCTGCCCGGCGCCGGTGACGACGGCCACCCGGTCGGCGAATCTGGTCACGGTTATCCCCTTTGCTAGAAGGCGTTGACGCCGGTGAGCGCGCGCCCGATGAGCAGCTGCTGGATCTGGCTGGTGCCCTCGTAGAGGGTGGCCACCCGGGCGTCGCGCAGGTACTTGCCGACCGGGTACTCGTCGATGTAGCCGTACCCGCCGAAGACCTGGACGGCGTTGTTGGCCGCCCGGACCGCTGCCTCGCTGGCGAAGAGCTTGGCCATCGAGGCCTCGGTGGCGAACGCCTCGCCCCGGTCCACGAGGTCGGCCACCCGCCACACCAGCAGCCGGGCGGCGGCGGTGTCCACGGCAATGGCGGCGAGCAACTGCTGCACCAGCTGGTGCCCGGCGATCGGCTTGCCGAACTGGGTGCGCTGCCCGGCGTAGCCGACCGCCGCGTCGAGGCAGCCCTGGGCGATGCCGACGCAGCCGGCGGCCACCGACATCCGGCCCTTGGCCAGGGTGGCCAGGGCCAGCCGGAACCCGCCGCCGACCGGGCCGAGGCGCGCCGAGTCGGGCACCCGGACGGCGTCGAAGCGCAGCTCACCGGTTGCCTGCCCGCGCAGCCCGAGCTTGCCGTGGATCTCCCTCCGGGTGAGCCCGGCGACGTTGGTGGGCACCAGGAACGCGCTGATGCCCCGGTGTCCGGGTCCGCCGGTGCGGGCGAAGAGCAGGACCACGTCGGCCACGGTGCCGTTGGTGATGAACGTCTTCGCGCCGGTGATCAGCCAGTCGCCGCCGTCGCGGGTCGCCCGGGTGGTCAGCGCGGCCGCGTCCGAGCCACTGTCCGGTTCGGTCAGGGCGAAGCAGCCGAGCGCGGTGCCGGCGCAGAGCCGGGGCAGCCACTCGGCCCGCTGCGCGGCGGACCCGTACGCGGCGATGGCCTTGGCGACCAGCCCGAGCGACACCGAGACGATGCCCCGGACGGCGGAGTCGCCCCGGCCGAGCTCTTCCAGCACCAGGCAGTAGGAGAGGTGGTCGCCGCCGGACCCGCCGTCTTCCTCGGAGATGGTCAGCCCGAGGAAGCCCAGCCGGCCGAGCTTGTCCACGATCTCCGGGTCGACCGACTCGCGTCGGTCCCAGGCCGCGGCGTGCGGGACCACCTCACGGTCGACGAACTCGGCGGCGAGCTGACGAACCGCCGCCTGCTCCGCGGAGAGCTGAAGGTCCATGCGACATAAACTAGCGCTGCAAGTTTAAGTACGTCCAGACCCGGCTGTGGCAGAGTTGCCGCGGGCCGACGAGTGAGCGAGGGAGGCGCGGATGCCCCGGCCGAGGCAGGCGTTGCTCAGCCGGCAGCGGATCGTCGATGCCGCCGCCGCGCTGATCGACGCGGACGGGCTGGAGGCGTTCTCCACCCGCCGGCTCGCTGCCGAACTCGGCGTACGCGGGCCCTCGCTCTACAACCACTTCGCCACCAAGGACGACATCCTCGACGCAGTGGCCGACAGCGTGACCGCCCAGGTGGACGTCTCCTTCTTCGGGCGCCTGGACTGGCGCGAGGCGCTGCGCCGGTGGGGGCACTCGTATCGGGCGGCACTGGCCGCGCACCCGAACATCGTGCCGTACCTGGCCCGCGGGCCGGGCCGGCGGCCGGCAGCGCTGGCGATGGCCGACACGGTCTACGGCGGGCTCGTCGCTGCCGGCTGGCCGCCCGCGCGCGCGACGCACATCGGCGCGCTGATGCGCTACTTCGTGGCGGGCTCCGCGCTCGGATCGTTCGCCCGTGGCTTCGTCGAGGACCCGGGGTTGTACGGGGAGCGGTATCCGCACCTGACCCAGGCGCACCGGCTCGCCGAGCATCAGCAACGGGTGGACGAGGGCGCCTTCGCGCTCGGCCTCGACGCACTCATTGATGGGCTATCCCGCACCTACGAGGAGCACATCGGGCCGCTACCACCCCCTCCGCACCCAACTGCCCAACAATGAGGGCGAGCATCTGATCGCGCCGACGAGGATCGCCGATCGCCCCGATAACCTTCACCGATTGATCGATGATTTCCTCGGCAGCACCCGCATCGTTGATCTTGACTGCTGCCGCGACTTCGGTGAACGCGACGGCGCGTAGCTGGACATGTCGAACGATGCACACCGATGACGAACTTGGTTGCCGCACCACGTGAACGGGGTTTTCGGGGGGCGGTTCAAATCTCCATCGAAGAAACTCAAAGCCCTGACCAGTGTTCCCGCTGGTCAGGGCTTTTTTCTTTGTCGGGACGGCCGGATTCGAACCGACGACCCCTTGACCCCCAGGACGATTTGGTAAGCGTTCCCGCACGTCACGGACGCTATCCCCAAGATCAGGACGTGCGGTCAACGCCATGCCGCGCGCCATCGCGCAGGCCGTGTGGTCCCTGCTTGGCCCCCGGGACGCTGAACCGCTCGACGAGCTCAGCACACGGCTTAAGCTCGGCGTTCCTGGGAGTCTGAGGCCCTTTAGGTGCGGAGGACTGTGGCGATGAGGTCCGGGCGTAGTGCGGACCGTGATTGACGCAGTGGCTATGCTGCCCGCCGTGCGAGCTGTGTGGTTCATGTGGGCGGGTGCGTTTCTCAGCCTGGCTAACGTCGCGGCTGGTTGGGGCTGGGCCTTGGTTGACGCCGATCTTCGTCTGATGACCTCCGCCCCGCAGGGGATCGACTGGAGCCAGACGAGCGTCTGGTTGGGCGTGCCGGCCGCGTTGAGCGTCGTTTTGATGACGGCCGCTATCCGTCGTTCGATGGCTCTACTGTCGGTGGGTGCCGTCATGATGGGAGTGCTGTTCGTCCCGTGTGGCGCCTGGGCATTGTTCATCAACCACAAGGGAATGGACGGGGCCAACCTCGACTCATGGGCCGTGGCCGCCCATCTGGTCGGCATGTTCCTCGCGTTGCCCGTTGTGGTCATCGCAGGCTGGCTGCATTGCCGCGACAGCGGCTGACAGGGCGCCTAGCCGACAACGGACCCGGTGAAGAGCGCTTACGGCAGTGCTACGGCAGCCGGAATCCTGCCCTCACGCTTGAGACTTGACCAGCGGTCAAGGAGCGCTACTGGACAGCGCACTTGAACGGCGTGGTCCCCAGAAAGCCGGAAAGGCCGGCCCGATATTTCGGGACCAGCCCTCTGACCTGCTACTTCATCCTGTCGGGACGGCCGGATTCGAACCGACGACCCCTTGACCCCCAGTCAAGTGCGCTACCAAGCTGCGCCACGTCCCGATGCCCCCGCCAGGTCTCCCCCGCGGCAGCCGGTACAGCTTAGCGCAGGATCTTCGCACCGCGCGCACAGGCCCCTCCTGCGCCGCGCGCCACACCCCCTAGAGCGTCCTAGGAGGGTGTGGCGCGGCAACAAAGCGGCAAACAGCGAGCAGAAGGTCAGCCGTGCGCCTTGCCCCGGCCGCCGGGGCCCAGCTTCTTGCGCGGGCGTACCGAGATCTCGATCGGGCTGCCCTCGTAGCCGAACTCCTCGCGGAGCTTGCGCTCGACGAAGCGCTGGTAGCCGGCGTCCAGCGGACCGGTGGTGAACAGCACGAACCGCGGCGGGGCCGCCCCGGCCTGGGTGGCGAACAGGATGCGTGGCGCGCGTCCGCCGCGTACCGGGTGCGGGGTGGCCTGGACCAGCGCGGTGAGCCACTGGTTGAGCTGCGCGGTGGGGATGCGCGTCTCCCAGCTGGCGAGCGCCTTGCGCAGCGCGGGTGCGAGCTTGTCGACGGCGCGGCCGGTCTTCGCGGACAGGTTCAGCCGGATCGCCCAGGGGATGCGCCGCAGCTCCCGGTCGATCTCCTTGTCCAGGTAGTAGCGGCGGTCGCCGTCGACGAGGTCCCACTTGTTGAACGCGATGACCAGCGCCCGGCCGGACTCGACGACCATGGTGAGGATCCGCTGGTCCTGCTCGCTGATCACCTCGCTGGAGTCGATCAGCACCACGGCGACTTCGGCCGCCTCGATGGCCGAGGCGGTGCGCAGGCTGGCGTAGTACTCGGTGCCGCTGGCCTTGCCGACCCGCTTGCGCAGGCCGGCGGTGTCGACCAGCTGCCACGTCTCGCCGCCGATCTCGACCAGGCTGTCGACCGGGTCGACTGTGGTGCCGGCGACCGAGTCGACGACCGCCCGCTCCTCGCCGGAGAAGCGGTTGAGCAGGCTGGACTTGCCGACGTTGGGGCGGCCGACCAGCGCTACCCGGCGGGGGCCGCGCGGCCGGTTCTCCACGATCTTCGGCGCCTCGGGCAGCGCGTCCAGGATGGCGTCGAGCAGGTCGCCGGAGCCGCGGCCGTGCAGCGCCGACACCGGGAACGGTTCGCCGAGGCCGAGCGACCACAGCGCGGTCGCCTCCATCTCGATGTTGGTGTTGTCGGCCTTGTTGGCCACCAGGATCACCGGCTTGGCGCTGCGGCGCAGCATCTTCACCGCGGCCTCGTCCACGTCGGTCGATCCGACCATGGCGTCCACCACGAACAGCACCACGTCGGCGGTGCCCACCGCGATCTCGGCCTGGGCGGCGATGGCCGCGGCCCGGTCCTTGGCGTCGGGCTCCCAGCCGCCGGTGTCCACCACTGTGAACGACCGGCCGTTCCACTGCGCGTCGTAGGGCACGCGGTCCCGGGTCACACCGGGGATGTCCTCCACGACCGCCTGGCGGCGGCCGATGATGCGGTTGACCAGCGTGGACTTGCCGACGTTGGGGCGGCCGACCACTGCCACGACGGGCTGCGGGCCGGTCGGCTCACCGGAGTCGACCTCCGGCTCGCGCAACTCCACCCAGCCACCGAAATCATCGTCACTCATGCCACGCCCCGCTCCGTGAGCATCTCGCGCAAGCGAGCCACGACCTCGTCGATGCCCAGCTCGGTGGTGTCCAGCACCACCGCGTCGGGGGCCTGCTGGAGCGGGTTGACCTTGCGGGTCGAGTCGAGCCGGTCCCGGCGGGCCAGGTCGGCGGCGGTCGCCGCGACGTCGGCCGCGTCCTCGGCGCTGCGCCGCTTCGCGCGCGCCGCCTCGGAGGCGGTCAGGTACACCTTCAGCTCCGCGTCCGGCGCGACCACCGAGCCGATGTCCCGGCCTTCGACCACGATCCGGCCCGCGTCGGCGATCACCCGCCGCTGCCGGTCCACCAGCAGTTCGCGTACGGCGGCGACGGCGGCGACAGCGGACACCGCCTTGGTCACCTCGGCGCCGCGGATGGCGGTGGACACGTCGGTGCCGTCGACGGTCACGGCGTACCCCTGGGGGTCGGTGCCGATGCGGAGGTCGGCCTCGGCGGCGACCTTGGCCACCGACTCGGTGTCGGTGAGTTCCACGCCGGAGCGCAGGACCGCCCAGGTCAGCGCCCGGTACATGGCGCCGGTGTCGAGGTAGCGGGCGCCGAGGCCCGTGGCCAGTCGCCGCGACACGGTGGACTTCCCCGAACCGGACGGCCCGTCCACAGCGACCACGCATCGCCCGGCCGGTACGTTTTCCTCCACCGTTGTCCTCCTCAGCCCGTACCTCGCGGGTCGCCCCGGTTTGTCGGGCGCCGTTGAGCGGATGTTCCGTCTTGAATCATGCCCGCGCCGCGCGGGCGTCCCACCGGGCCGGCGTGTGCCGGCCCGCGGACCGCGTCGAAGCCTACCGGGAGCCGTACCCCGATCGTCGGGGTCAGTCACCCACGGCCTTGAACAGGGCGGCGACCTCCGCGTTGGTCAGCCGCCGCATCCGCCCGGTGCGCAGGTCGCCGAGCTTGATCGGACCGATCGAGGTACGGATCAGACGGCTCACCGGGTGTCCCACCTCGGCCATCAGGCGCCGGACGATGTGTTTGCGCCCCTCGTGCAGGGTCAGCTCCACCTGGGCGGTTTTGCCCAGCGTGTCGACCAGCTTGAACCCGTCGACCTTCACCGGCCCGTCCTCCAGCTCGACACCGGCGGCCAGCCGCTTGCTCAGGTTGCGCGGGATCGGCCCGGCGACCTCGGCGAGGTAGGTCTTGAGTACCTCGTACGACGGGTGCATGAGTTTGTGGGCGAGGGTGCCGTCGTTGGTGAGCAGGAGCAGGCCCTCGCTGTCGGCGTCCAGCCGCCCGACGTGGTAGACCCGCTGCTCCAGCCGCGCGCCGATGAAGTCGGCGAGCTCGGTGCGGCCCTTCTCGTCAGCCATGGTGGTGACCACCCCGCGCGGCTTGTTCATCGCCACGTAGACCAGGCGGACGTCGGCCTGCAGCCGCTCTCCGTCGACGACGATCACGTCGCGGGCCGGGTCGGCCTTGTCGCCGAGCTGCGCCACCCGCCCGTTCACTGTGACCCGGCGCCGGAAGATCAGGTCCTCGCAGGCGCGCCGGGAACCCACCCCCGCGGCGGCGAGCACCTTCTGCAGGCGCTCGGCGCCCTCGTACACGGGGGCGTCGGGCTTCGGGGCACGGTCATCGCGTCGCATCGGCAAGCTCTTCTACGTCGTCGGGAAGGAACGGGGCGAGCGGCGGCAGGTCGTCCACCGAGTTCAGCCCCAGCTTCTCCAGGAACATGGTGGTGGTCCGGTAGAGGTAGGCACCGCTGTCCGCCTCGGTGCCGCACTCCTCGACCAGGCCGCGACCCACCAGGGTACGGAGCACCCCGTCGCAGTTGACACCCCGGATGGCCGAGATGCGCGAACGGGTCACCGGCTGCCGGTAGGCGACCACGGCGAGGGTCTCCAGCGCGGCCTGGGTCAGCCGCACGGACTGCCCGTCCAGTACGAACCGTTCCACGTACGTCGCGTATTCCGGCCGGGTGTAGAGACGCCAGCCACCCGCGGCCCGGCGCAGGTCGAACCCGTGCCCTGCGGCGGTGTACCCGGCGGCGATCTCGTCGAGCATCGCGCCGACCCGCTCGGGGGCCTGTTCGAGGATCTCGGCCAGGACCAGCTCGCTCACCGGCTGGTCCACCACGAGCAGGATCGCCTCCAGGGCGCCGCGCAGCTCCGCGTCGTCCAGGACCGGCGCGGGCACCGGTTCCGGCGCGGCTCGCCGCCGTCCCCGCTTCGGGGGTACGCCCTCAGCACCCGCTCCCCCGCTCGCCTCCGGCGCCGCGTCCCGCGCGGGCAGGCCGACGTCTCCCCCGGCGTCGTCCGTCCCGGCCTCTCCCGAGATCTTGGTACGGTCCCGCCCTCCGAGGGGCGTCCCCGTACCAAGATCCCCCTGAACCGTGGCGATCTTGGAAGGAATGGGCCCCTCTGAGGGCCCTTCGCTTCCAAGATCCGCCGCGGAATCCGGTGTCGCGTCGAGATCTGCTTCCCGGGAATCGGTGGTGTCCGCGATCTCGGGTTCCGGCTGCTCGGCGGCCGCGTCGGAATCGTCCGGTGCTAACCGGGGCGGGGCGGGGCGCTCCCACGGTGGCACCCATGCGGCGGCCTGGTCGGCCAGGGAGTCGCGGCGTTCCTCGTCGCTCATCCGTTCACTCCTGCGTCGGTGCGTGTTCGTCCGCCGCCTCGGCGGGCACGGCGGCGTCGGATGCGGCATCTGCGGCGACGTCGCCCGGCACGGCGGCGTCGCTCACCCCGGCGCCGACGTCTGCCGGAGCAGCCGCGGCGTCGGCCGGGGCGGCGGGGACGGACGTGGTCGTGGGTTCGGGGCTGCCGGCGTACTCGTCGACGGTCAGCTCGGCCTCGCCGTCGGCCGGGCCGGTCCAGCGGACGGTCAGTTCCTCCAGCGCCTGCTCCTGCACGAACGCGACAAGGCCCTGCCGGTACAGCTCCAGCAGCGCCAGGAACCGGGCCACCACCTCGAGCGTCATCTCGCAGTCGGCGCAGAGCAGCGAGAACGTGGCGACCCCGGCGCGGCGCAGCCGGTCGGCGATGATGCCGGCGTGTTCCCGGACGCTGACCCGGACCATGTGCACGTGCGCGATGGAGACCTCGGGCACCGGTTTCGGGCTCATCGCCCTGACCGCGAGCTTGCGCAGCCGCTCCGGACCGATGCCGAGCACCAGGTCGGGCAGCGCCTCGGCGTACCGCGGTTCGAGGGTGACCGCCCGCGGGTAGCGCCGGCCGCCGACCGCCTCCAGCTCGGCGATGTGCGCCGCGGCCTCCTTGTACGCCTTGTACTGCAACAGCCGGGCGAACAGCAGGTCCCGCGCCTCCAGCAGCGCCAGGTCCTCCTCGTCCTCGACCTCGGCCGAGGGCAGCAGCCGGGCCGCCTTCAGGTCGAGCAGGGTGGCGGCGACGAGCAGGAACTCGCTCGTCTCGTCCAGGTCCCACTGGTCGCCCATGGCGCGCAGGTACGCGATGAACTCGTCGGTGACCTTGTGCAGCGCGACCTCGGTGACGTCCAGCTTGTGCTTGCTGATCAGCTGGAGCAGCAGGTCGAACGGGCCGGTGAAGTTGTCCAGCCGGACCGTGAAGCCACTCGTCTGTTCGCCGGTGCCCGGATCGGCGGGCACCACACCGTCGACCTCGGCGGCCAGCTCCGCGGCGACGGCGGGGTCGCCGGTGCCGTGCGGCGGGTCGAGGGGCGGTGCGGTCACCGGGAAACCGTAGACGACGCGGCGGGCGGCCGGCGTGCGACCTACCGGTCCGCCTGGGCGGCGATGACCTCCCGGGCGAGCTGCCGGTAGTTGCGCGCGCCCGAGGAGGCCGGGTCGAGGGTGGTGATCGGGGCACCGGCCACCGTGGACTCGGGGAACTTCACCGTCTTGGTGATGACGGTTTGGTAGACCTTGTCGCCGAACGCCTCGACCACGCGCTGCAGCACCTGGCGGCAGTGGGTGGTGCGGCTGTCGTACATGGTGGCGAGGATGCCTTCGAGTTCCAGGTCGAAGTTGAGCCGCTCGCGCACCTTGTCGATGGTGTCCAGCAGCAGCGCGACACCGCGCAGGCTGAAGAACTCGCACTCCAGCGGGATGAGCACGCCGTGCGCGACGGTGAGCGCGTTGATCGCCAGCAGGCCCAGCGAGGGCTGGCAGTCGATCAGGATGAAGTCGTACTCCTTGCGGATGGTGCGCAGCACCCGCGCCAGGGCCATCTCCCGGGCGACCTCGTTGACCAGCTGGATCTCGGCGGCGGAGAGGTCGATGTTCGCCGGTAGCAGGTGCAGCCCGGCCACGTCGGTCTTGATCAGGACGTCCTCGGCGGTGACGTCGTCCTGCATCAGCAGGTTGTAGACCGACAGGTCCAGGTTGTGCGGGTTGACGCCCAGCCCGACGGAGAGGGCGCCCTGCGGGTCGAAGTCGACGAGCAGCACCTTCCGGCCGTACTCGGCCAGGGCCGCGCCCAGGTTGATGGTCGTCGTGGTCTTGCCGACGCCGCCCTTCTGGTTGGCCATCGCGATGATCCGCGCCGGGCCGTGCCGGTCGGTCGGCATGGGTTCGGGGATCGGCTTGCGCATGGTGTACGCGGCCGGGTCGGCGGGGCCGAGATCGGCACCGAGCGTCGCCTGCTGCTCACGGAGCTCCGACGTCCAGGTCTCGGCACGGTCACCGTTTCCTGCCATGTCCTCGTTGCCCCCTCCCGACGACCACCCGGCGTCGGAGCCGTCCGACGTCCCTCGCGGCGCCGCTGCGCACCCCCGGTCCGTCGTACCTGGAGGCCCGCGCCGATGCCGACTGTACGCCACCGGCCAGCAGCACGTTCGGTAGCGGGTCGGCGTGTCGGCCGCCCGTCAGCCGGGTCTCCCGACGCCGGCGCTCAGCGAGCCCGGGGATGGGCTGTCGCGTACACCTCGCGCAGCCGTTCCACTGTCACCAATGTGTAGACCTGGGTGGTGGTCACCGAGGCGTGGCCGAGCAGTTCCTGCACCACGCGCACGTCCGCGCCGCCGTCGAGCAGGTGGGTGGCGTACGAGTGGCGCAGCGTGTGCGGCGAGACCGCGTCGGGTCCGTCGACCGGCAGGCCGGCGCGGGCGGCGGCGCTGCGCAGCACGGTCCAGGCGCCCTGCCGGGTGAGCGGGCCGCCGCGGGCGTTGACGAACACCGCGTGGGTGCCGCGCCCGGCGGCGAGCAGCGCCGGGCGGCCCCGCACCAGCCAGGCGCGCAGCGCGTCGGCCGCGTACCCGCCGACCGGGACCAGCCGGGTCCGGCCGCCCTTGCCGCGCAGCAGCACGGTGCCGGCGTCCAGGTCGAGGTCGTCGACGGCGGCGCCGACCGCCTCGGAGATGCGCGCGCCGGTGCCGTACAGGAATTCCAGCAGCGCCCGGTCGCGCAGCGCGCGGGCGGCGGCGTCGCCGGTGGCACCGGGCGGGCCGGCGGCCTCCAGCAGCCGCAGGACCGCGTCGACGGGCAGCGCGCGGGGCAGCCGGCGCGGCGGCGCGGGCGGGCGGACGTCGCGGCTGGGGTCGGCGCCGGCCAGCCCTTCGCGCAGCGCGAAGCGGTGCAGGCCGCGGACCGCGCTGGCCGCGCGGGCGGCCGAGGAGACGGCGAGCGGCGGGTGGTCGTCGTCGCCCGCGCGCAGCCGGGCCAGGTGGGCCTCGACCTGCGCGGGCCCGGCGGCGGCCAGGTCGTCCACCCCGGCCGCGGCCAGCGTGGCGAGGTAGCGGTCCAGGTCCCGGCGGTACGAGGCGAGCGTGTTCGCGGACAGCCCGCGTTCGACGGTGAGGTGGTCCAGGTAGGTCCGGACCGCACGGCGCAGGGCCGGCGCGGGTTCCGCGCCGGCCGCGCGCACAGCGGTCTCGGTCAGCTCAGCACCTCGTCCAGCGGCAGCACGTCCATGCCGTGCGCCTCGGCGACCGGGCCGTAGACGACCTTGCCGGCGTGGGTGTTCAGGCCCAGCGCCAGCGCCGGGTCGTTGCGCAGCGCCTGCTGCCAGCCCTGGTTGGCCAGTTCGAGGGCGTACGGGAGGGTGACGTTGGTCAGCGCGTAGGTGCTGGTGTTCGGCACCGCGCCGGGCATGTTCGCCACGCAGTAGAAGATCGAGTCGTGGACCTTGTAGACCGGGTCGGCGTGCGTGGTCGGGCGCGAGTCCTCGAAGCAGCCGCCCTGGTCGATGGCGATGTCGACGAGGACGCTGCCCGGCTTCATCCGGGAGACCAGCTCGTTGGAGATGAGCTTCGGGGCCTTCGCGCCGGGCACCAGCACCGCGCCGATGACCAGGTCCGCGTCGAGCACGGCCCGCTCGATCTCGTACGCGTTGGAGGCGACGGTCTGCAGGTGGCCCCGGTAGATGGCGTCGGCGGAGCGCAGCCGGGCCACGTTCTTGTCCAGCAGCAGCACCTCGGACTGCAGGCCCAGCGCGATGGCGGCGGCGTTCAGGCCGGACACGCCCGCGCCGATGACCACGGTCTTGGCCGCGTACACGCCGGACACGCCGCCGGGCAGCACGCCCCGCCCGCCGCCGGTGCGCATCATGTAGAAGGCGCCCACCTGCGGGGCGAGCCGGCCGGCCACCTCGGACATCGGGGCGAGCAGCGGCAGCGACCGGTCGGGCAGCTCGACCGTCTCGTACGCGATGCCGGTGACCTTCCGGTCGACCAGCGCGTCGGTGCACTCGCGGGACGCGGCCAGGTGCAGGTACGTGAACAGCACCTGGCCCTCGCGCATCCGGTGGTACTCCTCGGCGATCGGCTCCTTGACCTTGAGCACCAGCTCGGCGGTGTCCCACACCTCGTCGGCGGTGGCCAGGATCTTCGCGCCCGCGGCGGCGAACTCGTCGTCGGTGATGCTGGAACCGACTCCGGCGCCTGCCTCCACGAAGACCTCGTGGCCGTGGCGGGTGAACTCGTTGACTCCGGCGGGCGTGATCGCCACCCGGTACTCGTGGTTCTTGACCTCGCGGGGGATTCCGACCTTCACGATGCAGACACCTTCCTCCGGGGCGGCTCACCCCCGACTGCGTGGCCGCGCCGGCTCCGTTGCCGGCGCGGTCCTCCTGTCCCGCCGGCGGCAGTCTAGGCCCGTGGGAAGCCCACGGACGGCGACACTGTGACATCCGGTGCCCGCTGGTCCTGACGGTGTGTCAGGCATGCCTCGGACTGCCCGGTGGAGACGCCATCCGCCGAGAGGACAAACTTCGATGACATCTTCC
Source organism: Micromonospora sp. CPM1 (assembly GCF_023896895.1). NCBI lineage: Bacteria > Bacillati > Actinomycetota > Actinomycetes > Micromonosporales > Micromonosporaceae > Micromonospora > Micromonospora sp. CPM1. The sequence continues at coordinate 25,639 of NZ_JAMHIU010000023.1, read as the reverse complement.
CACCGGCTGGGTGGCGAGGCCGACATGACGTGAACCGATCACTATTGTGTCCGCTCATGACCACTCCTTATCAGCAGTACCCGCAGGGCGTCTCGGACAAGAGCAAGGTCGTCGCGGGTGTTCTCCAGATCCTGCTCGGCGGCTTCGGCATCGGCCGGTTCTACATGGGCGACACCAAGACCGGTGTCATCCAGCTCATCGTCACGCTCGTGACGTGCGGCTTCGGCGCGATCTGGGGCCTCGTCGACGGCATCCTGATCCTCGTCAACGGCGGTGTCGACGGGCAGGGACGCCCGCTGCGCGACTGACTTGCGGCAAACGGAAGGGGCCGCCCGGCGCACTGCGCGCCGGGCGGCCCCTCGTCGTCTGCGGATCAGCGCGGCAGCGGCGCCTCCGGGCGGCGCAGCTCGGTGAAGCCGGTGTCGCGGGCGCGGGCGGCGGCGAGCAGCCCGGCCACGCAGGACGCGTTGGTGATCTCGCCGGCCAGCACCATCCGCACCGCCTCGTCCAGGTCCACCCGGACCACCTGGAGGTCGGCCTCCTCGTCGTGCCGGTCGTGCCGCTGGTCGGCCGGCACGTCGGCCAGGTCGCGGGCCAGGAAGACCCGCACCACCTCGTCGGCGAACCCGGGCGAGCTGTGCAGGTCGACGAGCACGTCGACGCGGCCCGCGGTCAGGTCCGCCTCCTCGGCCAGCTCCCGCAGCGCGGCGGCGGCCAGGTCCTCGCCGCCGACGTCCATCAGCCCGGCGGGCAGCTCCCACAGGTGCCGGCCGACCGGGTGCCGGTACTGGCGGATCAGCACCACCTGACCGGCGTCGTCGAGCGCCACCACCGCGACCGCGCCGACGTGCCGCACGTAGTCGCGGGTCGCGCTGCCACCGCCGGGCATGGTGACGTCGTCGCTGACCACGGAGAAGATCCGGCCGGACCAGATCTCCCGGCGGCCGGTCACCTCGTACCGGTGCTCGACGCCGCTCACGCCGCCTCCCCGCACGCTCGCGCGGACCCGCCGCTCACTTCGCGGACGCCTTCGCGCCACCGCCGCGGGCGGCCTTCTTCGACGCGCCGTCCAGGTCCACCGGCAGCTGGTCGGCCTGCGAGTACGCGACTGCCGCGCCGACGAACGCGGCGAACAGCGGGTGCGGCCGGGTGGGCCGGCTCTTGAGCTCCGGGTGCGCCTGGGTGGCCACGAAGAAGGGGTGCAGGTTGCGGTCCAGCTCGACGAACTCGACCAGCCGCCCGTCCGGCGAGGTGCCGGAGATGGTCAGGCCGGCCTTGGTGAGCTGGTCGCGGTAGGCGTTGTTCACCTCGTACCGGTGCCGGTGCCGCTCGCTGACCTCGGTGCTGCCGTAGGCCTCGGCGACGATCGAGCCCTCGGCCAGCTTCGCCGGGTACGCACCGAGCCGCATGGTGCCGCCCAGGTCACCGCGGCCGGCGACGATGTCCTCCTGGTCGGCCATGGTGGCGATGACCGGGTGCACCGCCTCCTCGTCGAATTCGAGGGAGTTCGCCCCGTCGAGGTTGGCCAGGTGGCGGGCCACCTCGATGGTCATGCACTGCAGGCCGAGGCAGAGGCCCAGCAGCGGGATGCCGTTCTCCCGCGCGTACCGGGCGGTGCCGACCTTGCCCTCGATGCCGCGGACGCCGAAGCCGCCGGGGATCACGATGCCGTCGACGCCGGACAGCGCGGCGGCGGCACCCGCCGGGGTCACGCAGTCGTCGCTGGGCACCCACTTGAGCTGCACCCGGGCGCGGTGGCCGAACCCGGCCGCCCGGATCGCCTCGCTCACCGACAGGTACGCGTCGGGCAGGTCGACGTACTTGCCGACGAGCGCGACGGTGATCGTGTGCCGGGGCTGGTGCACCCGCTCCAGCAGGTCGTCCCAGCGGGTCCAGTCCACGTCGCGGAACGACAGGCCGAGCCGGCGCACCACGTACGCGTCGAGGCCCTCCCGGTGCAGCACCTTCGGGATGTCGTAGATGCTCGGCGCGTCCGGCGCGGCGGTGACCGCCTCCCGGTCGACGTCGCAGTACAGCGACAGCTTCTCCTTGACCTTGTCCGGGATCTCCCGGTCGCAGCGCAGCACCAGCGCGTCGGGCTGGATGCCGATGCTGCGCAGCTGCGCCACCGAGTGCTGGGTCGGCTTGGTCTTCAGCTCGCCCGACGGCGCCAGGTACGGCACCAGCGACACGTGCAGGTAGAAGCAGTTGTCCCGGCCCAGGTCGTGGCGGATCTGCCGGATCGACTCCAGGAACGGCAGCGACTCGATGTCGCCGACCGTGCCGCCGACCTCGGTGATCACCACGTCGGGCACCTGGCCGTCGGCGTCCGGGTCGGCCATGCCGCGGATCCGGGCCTTGATCTCGTTGGTGATGTGCGGGATGACCTGCACCGTGTCGCCGAGGTACTCCCCGCGCCGCTCCTTGGCGATCACCGCCGAGTAGATCTGGCCGGTGGTGACGTTCGCCTTGCCGGAGAGGTCCCGGTCGAGGAACCGCTCGTAGTGGCCGACGTCGAGGTCGGTCTCGGCGCCGTCCTCGGTGACGAAGACCTCGCCGTGCTGGAACGGGTTCATCGTGCCGGGGTCGACGTTCAGGTACGGGTCGAGCTTCTGCATCACCACGCGCAGTCCGCGCGCGGTCAGCAGACTGCCGAGGCTGGAGGCGGTGAGGCCCTTACCCAGCGAGGAGGCGACGCCCCCGGTGACGAAAATGTGCCTGGTCGTCCGTGCTGTAGGGGCCAAGGCCTGCTCCCGTGTCGTCCGTAGCGGTCGTGCGAACCGCCGTGCCGATCAGCAGAGTGATCACGCGATCCACGGGATTCCACGGTAACACCATCCGGACCGTGAGCCGGCGTCGCACCCGCTGTCGACGCACGTGAGGCCGGTGCCGGCCTCCCCCGGCCCGGGTCCGGCCCGGGTCCGGGCCCTTGATCGACACCAGCTCGCCGATGTGGTGCCTTCCACCGGGCCTCGACCCCGCCACCTCCCCGAACCGGCGGGGCGGCAGACCTGGCGGGCCGCGTGGGCGGCCCGGGTCAACCGGCGGGGATCTCCGAGGACGCCGGGGTCGGCTGTGCGGGCACCTGCGCCCCACGGGCCGGGCCAGCGGCGCGCGGCCCGTCCGGCGCCTCCGTGCCTGCGGAGTCCTGCCCGTCCGGTCCGGCCGGCTCCCCGGCCTCCCCCGGGTCGCCGGCGCCGTCACCGGCCGCACCGTCGCCGGCCGAGCCTTCGGCAGCCGACCGACCACCACCCGCAGCGTCGCCACCCGCACGGTCAGCGGCCGGGCCGTCGCCGGCCGCGCCGTCCCTGGAGGAGTCGTCCGGCCCGCCCGGTGGGACCGCGCCCGTCTCGCCCCCGCCACGGCCGCTGTCGGGCACCGTGCGGTCGGTGGAGTGGTCGAGCACCCGCAGCGCCGCCAGGGCCGCCATCGGCACCACGAGGGCCGCCGCCGCGCCCGCCACGTCCAGCGCCGACCCGCCGAGGACGCCGCCCAGCCCGACGGCCACGCCGGTGCCGGCCATCGCCGCCCGGATCGCTGGGTAGATGCCGAACAGACGCATCAGCCCGCCCCACGGCTGGAGCAACGCGAGCCAGACCAGCGCGGCCCCGGCCAGGGCCAGCACGGTGAGCGGGCTGTTCATCAGCGTCTGGATGTTGGAGCTGCTGGACCGGTGCACGGTGAGCCCGCCGGTGCCGTCGCCCACAGCGGCCAGGAACCGGCCCAGGCTGCCGCGCTCGTCCGCCGGACGGCCCAGGTCGACCAGGGCGAACCCCACGGTGACCGCCAGCGCGGCCATGGTGGCCCAGGCCAACCGGCTCACCGTCAGCCAGCCGCCGCTGCAGATCGCCGCCGCGACGCTCACCCCGGCGGTGAGCGCGATCGCACCGATCGAGTCGGCACCCAGGTACGGGCTGCCCACCACCACCACGGCGAGCCCGCCGACGGTCACCATCACCATCGGCCGCCAGCCCTTGCGGAACCGCTGGGCGAGCCAGCCGCCGCACAGCAGCGCCCCGGCGATGAACACGCCCAGCCCGACGGTGCCGAGCCCGGCGTACCGGCCGCCCTCCAGCGCCGAGTAGCCGACCACGCCGTTGAGCTGCAACCGGGAACCGGTGAGCACGTCCACGCCGACCACGAGCGTGGCCAGGCCGGCGACCGCACCGAGCGGGCCGAGCGTGCGCTCGTGCCCGGGACTGAACCGGACCGCGGCGGTGCCGCCGACGATCAGAAGCGCGGTCACCGAGGCGTACCAGAGGCCGGCGTGGTCCCCGCGCCACCAGGGCACGGCGTCCGCGAGCAGCGCCGCGGGCACCGCCAGCGCGGCGGCGATCAGCAGCAGCTCCACCACCGCGACGATCCGCCGGGACACCGGTTCCGGCCCGTGCGGTCCGGCGAGCCGGCGGGCGCGGCGCAGCAGCGGCAGCACCGCCACCGCGAGGGCGATCTGGGCGGCGGCGAGCAGCGTGAAGAACCAGCCGGCGACGCGGCGCTGGGCGGCTGCCTCCCGGTCCGCGTCGGCCGGCGCCTCGATCGCGGCCCGCAGGTCGTCCGGCCGGTCGTCGACCGTCACCGCGGGCCGGCCGAGGAACGCCCGTTCCGGCATCGGCTTGTCGAGCACGGCGAGCACCGTCGGGGCCAGGTCGATCAGTTGCAGGTAGCCGGACCGGGCGGTGCTGGGCGAGGTCAGCCAGCCGCCCTCCCAGCCGGGACCGTCGGCGATGGCGACGTGCAGCCGGGACGGGGAGTCGGTGTCGGACACGCCGGCGACGAGCACCAGCGAGCGCGGCGGCCGGGCGGCGAGCACCCGGGCCAGCCGGGCGTCGGCCTGCCGCGCCTGGGCGGCCCGTACGGCCGGATCGTCGTCGTCGACGGTGCCGACGTCGACGATGCTCAGCACGCAGGAGCCGAGCAGTTCCGCCGGGTTCTCGGGGAGCGAGGGGGCGTACCTGTCGACCCGGCCGAACGGGCGGGCGGCGGCCACGGCGGCGCCCGGCCCGACCGCCACCGAGCAGCGCACCGACTCGGCCAGCGCGCCCGGCGTCGCGCCCCAGGACAGCTGCTCCTGGTTGTGCGCCACCGCGCTGGCCTGGTCGGGCAGGTTAGCGCCGATGCCGTCGGGCCGCTCGATCGTCACCCCGGCGGCCGGGCAGCCACCGCCCGGGCGGGCGCCGGGCCAGGCGGCGAAGTTCCCCGCGCCGAGCGTGAGCCAGCCGTCCACCGGGCAGGTGGGGCGGTGCGCGGAGCGTACCGAGAGCGACCCGATCGCGCCCTGCTCGGCCATCCGCCACAGCGTCGGCGTGTTCTCCGGGTCGACGTCGTCCCACCGCAGGCCCGCCGCGCCGACGAGCACCACGAAGTCGGCGTTCGGCCGGGTCGCGCCGTCATCCGGGCGGGCGGACAGCGCGGTGATGCCCAGCGCCACCACGACCAGGGTCAGCAGCACCGGGGTGAGTCTGCGCACCATCAGCGGTTCCCGGTCGAGAGCTGGGGTGTCAGCTCGGCGTAGAGGCCGGCGAGCGCGGCCACGGTGTCCGCCTCGGTGGGCCAGGTCGCGGCCCGCGCCAGGCCGCGCCGGCCCAGGTCGGCCCGGCGTACGGGGTCGTCGAGCAGGTCGCGCACGGCCGCGTCGACGGCGTCCACGTCGCCGGGCGGCACCAGCACGGCAGCGTCGCCGACCAGGTCCGGCAGCCCGCCGACGGCGGTCGCGACGAGCGGTACGCCGGCCCGCAGCGCCTCCTGCGCGAACAGCTGGCGGGCCTCCCAGTCGCTCGTCACCACCGCGAGGTCGGCGGCGCCCAGCAGGTCCGCCACGTCGCCGCGGTGCCCGAGCAGCGTCACCGGCGCGCGGGCGGCCGAGATCCGGGCGGCCAGCGGCAGGTACGCCGGACCACTGCCGGCGATCACCACGAGCGGGGCGGGAGTACGGGTCCGCCAGCGGGCGGCGGCGTCGATCAGCACGTCGTACCGCTTCTGCGGGTGCAGCCGGCCCACCGAGAGGATCAGCGGCCGGTCGGCGGCGACGCCGAACTCGGCGCGCACCGCCGTGCGGCGGCGGCGCGGCGCGGGCAGCGCCGGCGCGGCGACCGGGGCCAGGCGGGCGTCGGCGGCGCCGAGCGCGGCGGCGCGGTCGACCAGGTCGGCGGAGGCGCCCAGGGCGACCCGCACGGACCGGGCGACGACCCGTTCGACCAGCCGGGACACGGCGCCGCGCAGGCCACCGGCGAGGACCGCGTTGTGCCAGGTGACGACCAGCGGCGCGGCGGGGCGGGCGAGTGCGGCGACCAGGCCGGCGCGCAGCCCGTGCGCGTGCACCACGTCGGCGGGCGTGTCCGCGAGCGCCCGGCGCAGCGCGGTGACCGCGCGCGCGTCGCCCGGGGTGGGGCTGGCCGGGATCTCCACCGGCGTGAACCGGGCCCCGGCGCCGGTGAAGTCGAACTGTTCCTCGGTCGCGGACGGGCCGCAGACCAGTACGGACGCGCCGGCCTCGGTCAGTCCTCTGGTGATCGAGCGGACGTGCTGCCCGACCCCGCCGGTGCTGGAGGCGAGCACCAGGGCCACCGACCCGGGCCAGCGCGGTGCCGGCGAGGCGTCCGTCATGAGGAAACGGTCTCCCTTCCGTCACCCCGCTCGCCGGGGTGCTGCTGCGCCGGCGGGCCGTCGTCCCCGCCGGCCGGGCGTCGCCGGCTCAGCCGGCGGGTCACGGTCGCGAGCAGCGGCCGCAGGTCGCGGGCGTCGGTCAGCCAGGCGACGGCGAGGAACAGGACACCGACCACGACCCCGGACAGCATGCCCTGCGCGAGGGCCCACGGTGTCGTCGGGGTGCCGTCGCCGAGCCCGGCGAGTCCCGCCGCGACGGCCGCCCCGCCCGCTCCGGCGACCACTGCGGCGAGCAGCCCGGCGGCCCCGGCCCGGCCGATCCCGGCGAGGGCCTCGCCGCCGGCGGCCCGCCGGACCGCGGCGATCAGCAGCACGCCGAGCAGCAGCATGCCGGCCGAGGACGCCAGCGTCACCGCGAGCACCCGGTCGGCCAGCGGCGCCACCTGGGCGGCCAGGACGGCCAGCACGGGCACGCTGAGCCAGCCGACGGCGGTGGCGACGGTGGCCGCCCGGGTCTCGCCCCGCGCGTACAGCGCGCGGGTGAGGACCGCGAACAGGCCGTAGCCGACCAGGCCGGGCGCGAAACCGGCGATCCCGGCCGCCGCGGTGCGCGCGTCGAGGGGGTCGGAGAAGAAGAAGTGCCCGACCGGGATGGCGGTGCCGACGAGCGCGGCGGCGCCGAGCAGGCTGAGCAGCACGACCCCGCGTACCGCCGGGGCCAGGGTCTCCCGGTAGGCGCGCTCGTCGCCGGTGGCCCGGGCCGCGACGAGGGTCGGGTACGCGGCCACCGCGAGCGGCACCGCCAGCACCGCCCAGGGCAGGAAGTAGACGGTCTGGGCCAGGTTGTAGACGCTGACGTCGGCGGTGCGGCCGTAGGTGACCTGGTTGAGCGCGACCACCAGGGCGATCTGCTGGGCGGCCACCGTCACCGCCCCGGCGACCACCAGACCGCCCACCCGGGCCCGGGCGTCGGCCGGGAACCGGTAGCCCGGCCGGACCCGCAGCCGCAGCCGGCGCACCGGGATCAGCAGCGACAGCGAGAGCACCACCACGCCGAGCGTGGTGCCGGCGGACAGCAGCAGCTCACCGCCGCGCCCGGCCTGCCCGATCGTCGCCAGCCGCCCTTCGGCGGCGGTGAAGCCCAGGTAGACGCCGATGACCGTGACGCTCGACAGCAGCGGCGCGATCACCGGCCAGGCGAAGCGGCGGTGCGCCTGGAGCACACCGGTCAGCACGATCCCCACGCCGTACAGCGGCAACTGCGGCGCGAAGACCCGCAGCATCCGCGCGCCGGACGCCTGCTGGGCCTCGCTGAGACCGTTTCCGATCAGGCCCGGCAGCGGGTCGGCGAACACCGCGAGCAGCACCGCCAGCGGAACCAGCAGGCTCAGCGTCCAGGTCAGCAGCGCGCCGGTGGTGGCGGCCACCGCGCGCCGGTCACCCGCCTCGACGGCGCCGGCCAGCAGCGGTACGACGAGACTGGCGAGCGCCCCGCCGGCGACGATCTCGAAGATGAAGTTCGGGACGTAGTTGGCCACCAGGTAGGCGCCGCCGAGATCGGTGGGGCCCAGCATCCAGGTGAACACCGCGGTCCGGCCGAAGCCGGCGAGCCGGCTGAGGACGGTGAGGACGGCGATGAGGGCGGCCGCCCCGGCGACCCGGCCGGCGGCGGCGAGAGGAGCCGGTTTCGTCACGTCAGTCCGGGAGCCGGCCCAGCTCGTCGAGGTGCCGCAGCCCCGGCGTCCGTGCGATGACCTGGGTGAAGCTGACCTTCTCGCTGGCGGCGGTGAGCGCGGCGAGCACGGCCAGCACGCCGGCCCGGCCGAGCGGCCCGGTACGCGCGGCCAGACTCACCCCGAGCAGCGCGCCGAGCGCGTTGGCGCCGCTGTCGCCCACCATCACCCGCTCGCCGAGGTCGTCACCGACCAGCGCGGCCGACGCGCCGACCGCGCCCGCGGCGACGCCGCCGTACGGGCCGGTGGTCAGCGGCGCGCCGAGCAGCATGCCGGACTTCAACGCCCGGCCGGGCCGCAGGTCGAGCAGGTTGACCAGGTTCGCGGTGCCGGCCACCACGCCGGCGCCGAGCAGCACGTCGAGCCCTCGGCCGAACGCCCCGGCGCGCCGGCGGCGCGGGTGCGCGGCGACCCGCCGGTCGGCGGCGAGCAGCGCGGCGGCGCCCAGCCCGGCCACGCCCACCCCGGCGACCTTGACCATCCCGGCGGTGACCTGACCCTCGCGCAGCGCGGCGAGGTGCCCGGCGAACCCCTTGGCGGCCTTCTGTTCGGGGCGCGCGCCGACCACGTCGTCGTAGAGGCCGACAGCGCCCGCACCGAGCCCGGCGACGAGCGCGGCGGCGCCGGCCGGGGCGCTACCGGCGCCCAGCGCGGCCCCGGTGGCCGCGCCGACGGCCAGGGCCGGACCGGCGGCCAGGGTCACGGTGCGGCCCCGGTAGTTGGTGCGCTCCAGCGCCGGCCCGCCCGGCGACGTGCGCGTCTGGCGCAGCGTGTATCGGGCGGCCAGCACCCCCGCGCCCACTGCGAGCAGCCGACCCAGTCTCACGGGACCTCCTCGATCCGGACTTCGAACGCGACGCGGCACGGACCGGGCGGCCCGGAGCGGTCACCGGGGCAGTGTAGGCACCCGGGCGGCAGCGTTGTCGCCCACGCCGTACTGGCCGGTCTTCTTCTCGGTGAGCTGCTGCGCCAGGGCGAGGCTGGTGACCAGCTGGCCCTGCACGGTGTTGGCGTTGTCGACGGTGGAGATGGTCTGCGACAGCACCGGGTCGCCGCGCACCACGGAGACGAGGTTGCCGCCGGTCGAGCCCATGCCGGCGACCACGAGCGCGCTGGCCCGGTCGAACTGCTCGGCGATCTTCACCACCGACTCGTCCTTCTTCGCCGAGTCCTTGTCCACGTACGGCTGGCCGGTGACCATCACCACCGCCTCGGCGGCGGTGGAGATCCGGTCCGCCGGGGTGAGGTATCCGGCGGTGGCGTACTGCTCCAGCACGGCGCGCCGGTCGGCGTCGCTGACCGGCGGGCTCCCGGCCGGGCGGTCCACCAGCACGTTGGCCAGCAACGCGCTGGAGGTCTCCACGCCGTGCCCGTTGCCGGGCAGGTTGCCGGTCGGGGCGCTGTTCGGCCGGGCCGCGGTGACCGCCAGTTCCAGCAGGTTGTTGTTGCTGTCCGGGTTGACGAACTTGTCCTGCACGTCGATGCGGCCGGTGACGTCGGCGCCGGCGGTCTGGAGCATCTTCACCACGCCCTCGGCCTGGTCCCGGCCGCTGGGCAGGGTGAGCACCAGCACCCGGCGGCCGGTCAGCTTGCCGGGCAGCACGAGCTGGGCCATCTCGGCGGCGAAGTCCTCCTCGGTCTCCAGCTGCTTCTGCATGCTGTTGACCGACTGGCGCATCAGCGAGTTGTCCTTGCGCAGGCCGTTGACGTTCTCCCGGAGCGAGTCGGCGACCGGCCCGTTGAGGGCGGCTGTGCCGACCACCAGGCCGATCGCCAGCGCCAGGAACACCGCGGTCAGGGACACCACGTGGTAGCGAAAGTTGATCACGCTTGCAGCCTCTTGATCGTCGGGGAGCTAGAAGAGCTGGCCGAGCTGGAACACGAAATTGTCCCACCATTCGGAGACCACGCCCAGATACGCCTTCCCGACGGTGGAGACCGCCACCGCGGAGGCCATCGCGGCCACCGCCGACAGGACCAGCAGCAGCAGCGACGACCCGGAGATGCTCTGCCGGTAGAGCCGGCTGACGCCCTTGGCGTCGACCAGCTTGCCACCGACCTTCAGCCGGGTCAGGAACGTCGACGCCATACCGCCGCGCCCCTTGTCGAGGAACTCCACCAGGGTGGCGTGCGTGCCGACCGCCACCAGCAGCGAGGCGCCCTTCTCGTCGGCCAGCAGCATGGCCAGGTCCTCGCTGGTGGCCGCCGCCGGGAAGGTGATCGCCGGTACGCCGAGCCCGTTGACCCGGGCCAGGCCCGGCGCCCGCCCGTCCGGGTAGGCGTGCACGATCACCTCGGCGCCGCAGCGCAGCACGTCGTCGGTGACCGAGTCCATGTCCCCGATGATCATGTCCGGGGTGTAGCCCGCCTCGACCAGCGCGTCGGCGCCGCCGTCGACGCCGATCAGCACCGGCTTGAACTCCCGGATGTACGGGCGCAGCACGTCCAGGTCGGCCTTGTAGTCGTAGCCGCGCACCACGATCAGGCAGTGCCGGCCCTGGATCTGGGTCTGGATCTCCGGTACGCCGACGCCGTCGAGCAGCAGGTCGCGTTCCTGCCGCAGGTAGTCCATCGTGTTGGCGGCGAACGCCTCCAACTGCACCGACAGGCCCTCCCGGGCGTCGGCCATCGACTTGGCCACTGTCTCGGCGTCCTGCAACGAGCCGTGCGCGACCGGCTCGTCGCCGGCGAAGACGGTGTTGCCCTCGATGCGGACCCGGTCGCCCTCACGGACCTGCTCGAAGACGCTCTCGCCGAGATCGTCCAGCAGCGGGATGCCGGCCGAGATCAGCACCTCCGGGCCGAGGTTGGGATAGCGCCCGGAGACCGACGGCTTGGCGTTGAGCACCGCCGCCACACCCACCGCGACGAGCGAGTCGGCCGCCACCCGGTCCAGGTCGACGTGGTCGATGACCGCGATGTCGCCGGGTCGCAGGCGCCCGACCAGCCGTTTCGTCCGGCGGTCGAGGCGCGCGGTGCCGACGATGGAGCCCGGCTCCGGGTTCCGGCTCCGGCGCAGTGTGGGTAGACGCATCGTGACCATCCTGGCATGTGAGGCAGGTTTTGCTGTCGCGACATGCCTGAGCAGGGCCGCCTACCCAGGGAAGCACACCGGAACCCGCGGCGGTGTGCTTGCGCTCACAATAGGGACGTCACGGACGTCTTTCCTTGGCCGCCACGGCCAGGAGCTCCTCGGCATGGGCGATACCCAGATCCGAGTCCGGCAAACCGGCGAGCATCCGGGCCAGTTCCCGGGCGCGTTCGGTGTCCTCCACCACGCGCACCCCGCTGGTGGTGACCGCTCCCCCGGTGTCCTTGGCCACCACGAGGTGCCGGTCGGCGAACGCGGCGACCTGCGGCAGGTGCGTGACCACGAGCACCTGGTGGCTGCGGGCCAGCCGGGCCAGCCGGCGGCCGATCTCCACCGCGGCCTGACCGCCGACACCCGCGTCGACCTCGTCGAACACCAGCGTGGGCGGGCCGCCCGAACCGGCGAAGACCACCTCGATGGCGAGCATCACCCGGGACAGCTCGCCGCCGGAGGCGCCCTTCTGCAACGGCAGCGCCGGCGCGCCCGGGTGCGCCAGCAGCCGCAACTCCACCTCGTCGGCGCCGTCCGCGCCGACGCCGGTCTCGACGCCGTTGACCGGCAGGCTCGGCTCGGACCGGCCCGCCGGGCGCGGCAGAACCGCCACCTCGATGCGGGCGTGCGGCATGGCCAGCCCGGCCAGCTCGACTGTCACCTCCTCGGCGAAGCGGACCGCCGCCTCGCGTCGGGACGCCGAGACCCGGCCGGCGAGGTCGGCCACCTCACCGGCGAGCCGGGTCGCCTCGCGGTCCAGCTCGTCCAGCAGTTCGTCGGAGGTGTCCAGATCGGACAGCCGGGTCCGCGCCCGCTCGGCCCACGCCACCACGCCGTCGACGTCGTCGGCGTACTTGCGGGTCAGCCCGCGCAACGCGGCCCGCCGCTCGTAGACGGTCTGGAGGCGGGCCGGGTCGGCGTCCAGCGCGGCCAGGTAGGTGGACAGCTCCGCGGCCACGTCGGTGACGAGCGTGGCCGCCTCCTCCAGCCGGGCCGCCAGCTCGCCCAGCGCCGGGTCGGTGCCGGCCTGCGCCTCCAGCGTGCGCCGCGCGGTGCCCAGCAGCGCCGTCGCGTCCGGCGTCTCGTCGGTCGTCTCGACGCCACCGGCCACGCACTGCTGCGCCACCTGCGCGGCGGTGCGCAGCCCCTCGGCGTGCTCCAGCCGCTGCGCCTCGGCCTTCAGCTCGGCGTCCTCCCCCGGCTGCGGGTCGACCCGGGTGATCTCGTCCAGGCCCAGGCGCAGCAGGTCGGCCTCCTGGTTGCGCTCGCGGGCGTTGCGCCGCCGGTCGGCCAGGTCGTCGACGACAGTGCGCCACCGGGCGTACGTCTCGCGCAGCGCGTCGAGCAGCTTCTCGTGCTCGGGGCCGGCGAACCGGTCGAGCGAGGCGCGCTGCTCGGCCGGGCGCAGCAGCCGGAGCTGGTCGGACTGGCCGTGCACGGCCAGCACCTGCTCACCGACCTCGCCGAGCGTGGACACCGGCATGGCGCGCCCGCCCAGGTGCGCCCGGGAGCGGCCCTCGATCGTCACGGTGCGGCTGAGCAGCAGTGAGCCGTCCTCGTCGGGCTCGCCGCCGGCGTCGACGATGCGGGCGTGCACCGACTCGGCCACCCGCCCGCTCAGGCGCAGCCGGCCCTCCACCACGGCGCGGCCCGGCTGGGCGCGCACCCGGCCGGCGTCGGCGCGGCCGCCGAAGAGCAGGCCGAGGCCGGTCACCACCATGGTCTTGCCGGCGCCGGTCTCGCCGGTGATGACGTTCATCCCCGCGGCCAGCGGCAGCGTCGTGTCCTCGATGACGCCCAGTCCGGTGATGCGCAGCTCTTCCAGCACAGCACCCGACAGTAGCCCCGCCCTGTGACAGTTGACCAGCCGGCAGGGCGGGGCGCGGGCACCCGTACAGTTCAGCCCCGTGCTGGAGGAGATCGGCCTGACCCCGGACGAGGAGGAGCTCTACCGCTGCCTGGTCAGGGCGAACACGGCCCGGGTCGGTGAGCTCGCGCAGCGGCTGGGGCGGCCCCGCGCGGAGGTCGTCGCCCGGCTGGACGCCTTGCGGGACAAGGGTCTCGTGCTGCCGACCGGGCCGGGACCGGACGCGCCGCTGCGGCCGCTCGCGCCGGACGTGCCGCTCGGTGAGGCGCTGCTGCGCCGCCAGTCGGCGCTGGAGGAGGCCCGCGCCGCGGTGACCCAGCTCGCCGAGGACTACCGGGCCGGGATGCGCCGCCACGACGCCGCGCACCTGGTCGAGGTGGTCACCGGCGCGCGGGCGCTGCGCGAACGGCTGCGCGAGCTGCAGAACGGCGCGCGCGAGGAGGTGCTCTGGTTCTGCCGGGCGAACCCGCTGGCGATGCCCGGACCGGAGAACGTCGAGGAGTTCGACGCGCTCGCCCGCGGTGTGCGCTACCGGGCCATCTACGAACGGGCGATGCTGCTGGAGCCGGGCGCGCTGGCCGACGTGGAGCGGGGCGTACACGCCGGGGAGCAGGCCCGCGTGCTGGACCGGCTGCCGGTTCGACTGGCCGTGGTGGACGGTCGTACCGCGGTCTGCCCGCTGGTGCCCGACCGCGACGGCGGCGAGCCGACCGCAGCGGTGATCGGCCGCAGTCAGCTGCTGGACGCGCTGGTCGCGCTCTTCGAGAGCCACTGGCTGATGGCCACGCCGCTCGGCACGCCGGCCGACCGGGCCGCCACCGGCTACCAGCCCGACGGCGACGAGGCACGGCTGCTGTCGCTGTTCGTGGCCGGGGTGCCGGACAAGTCGATCGCGTCACAGCTCGGCGTGAGCCGCCGTACCGTGCAGCGACGGCTGGCCGACCTGATGGCCGCCGCCGGTGTCGACACCCGGCCCGGGCTGGCGTTCCAGGCCGCCCGGCGCGGCTGGATCTGACCGGGGCCGGGGCGGGACGGCCCCAGGACCGCCCCGCCCCGGCGTCTCACCGCAGCCCGTACGCGTCGACCACGGTCTGCGTCACGGTGCTGCCGGCCCGGTCCCGCGCCGACACGCGCAGCGACACCGTGCCGCGCCCGGCCGGGACGTCGACTGTGAACCGGGTGCCGGAGCCGCGTACCGGCGCCGTGCGCCAGGTGCGTCCGCCGTCGAAGGACACCTCGGCGCGTACCGTCGCGCCGGCCGGCGCGGGCAGGCCCGCCGGGTGGCGCAGCGTCAGCCCGACTGTGTGCCTCCGCTTGCCGGGCACCTCACCACGCAGGTCGGCCGGCACCCGGTAGTCCACCTGGAGCAGCGGCAGCGGCCGGGCCGCGTCACCGGCCGGGCGGGCCGAGGTGAACTCCCACGCCGTCTCGGTACGGGTCGCCCACCGCCACTCCGCCGACGACCGTGCCGTGATCACGTCGAGGCGGTAGCGGGCCGGACCGGCGGTGGCAGGCACCGGCGCCCAGCCGTCGGACAGGTCGGCGATCTGCCGCCCGTCCCGGCTGACCCGGCGGGTCACCGTGTCCTGCTCCTCCGAGCGGTTGTCCACGCCGGCGTGACCGTCGGCGTCGACGAACTCGGCCACCCGCAGGTCGAGCGTGTCGGCGGTCCGGCTCGGCGCGGCCGCACCGGCCGGCACCGCGGGGCGCACCAGCGGCGCGTGCCACGACTCGGTGGTCCGGTCGGTGGCCGCGTAGCGCCGGGGCCGGTCGGACAGGCCGCCGGTCAGCGTCCCCATACTGGAGAACATCAGCCGGTGCAGCACCCGGTGCTGCCACCACGAGTCACCGGAACTGACGTACTCCCGCCGGGTCGTCCCGGTACGCACCATCCGCTGGTCGTCGTTCCAGGAGAACTCCTGCCAGGGCCGCCACCCGAACCGCTGCTCGGTGGCCCAGTCCAGGCCGCCGGTGTCGCCGTAACGCGCGGTCACCTCGGCCGTGTTGGCGGCGGTCACCCGGTGGGTGATCCGCTCCGGCACCCGGCCCCGCGACACCTGGAACACGTCGTAGAGGTACGGGCTGTCCACGGTGAGCGTGAGGTCGATGCGGGCCCGGCCGGTACGCGCCGCCGCGAGCAGCCGCTGCCCGTCGTCGTACGCCACCGCCAGCGCCGGCGCCGGAAGCCGGTCCCCGGTCGGACGCCACACCGTCCACGCGCTCTGGTCCGCCGGCCGGACGATCAGCACCGCCTTCGCGCCGGCCGCCGCCGCGGCTGCCACCTGCTCCTCCTCGGACCGGTCGGCGGACGCGGTGAGCAGCGCCGCCGCACCCCGCACCCCGGCCAGCTCACCCGGCGCGCCGGTGCCGGCCGCGACCAGGCGCAGCCGCTGCCGCCCCGCCGGAGCCGGCGACTGGCCCATCAGGTTGACGTCCGGCGCGCCGGACACGCCGCTGACGTCGATGTCGACCATCGGCGCGACGAGCTGCCAGCGCGAGGAGAACTCGAACTCGCCGCGGCGTACCTGCCGGGTCGGGGTGACGTTGAGCTGCTGCACGGTGCTGAACGTCATCACGCCGTGGTCGACCTGCCGGCCGTTGCCGAACACCCGGTGCTGGTAGAAGCTCAGGATCGCCCGCTGCTCGGAGGGTTTCGGCGTCTCGATCCGTACCGGTGTGCCGCGCCGCGGGTCGAGCACCACGGTGAGGTCCCGGTCCACTGTCAGCTCCGGGTCGGTGACCAGGGTGAGCTGCTCGTCCAGCGGCGCGCCGTGCTCGATCAGCGCGTGGAGCAGGTAGGGGCCCTCCTCCACCTGGATCTGCCACTCGTCGCCGCCACCGAGCCAGCCCAGCGCGTCCGACTCGGGGTGTTCGCCGAACAGCGTCACCACCGGCGCCGGTCCGGGCCGACCGGCCAGGTCCAGCGCGCGCAGCGTCACGGTGTGCTGCGGGCCGCTGAGCGTCAGACCGACAGCGGTGCGCACCGTCGCGCCGTCCGCGCCGGTGGCCACCAGCCAGCCGCCGTGCGGGCCCCGGTCCAGCCGGGCCGGGTCGGCGCGCAGCGGCACGTCCACGCCGCCGCCGGCCGGCACAGTGACCGTGGCGGCGCCGAGCGTCAGGCCGTCGGTCTCGGCCGCGCCGCTGTCCAGGTTGCGCAGCTCCAGCGCGAGACGCAGCGTCTGCGCGGCAGCGGTGCCGTTGACGTAGCGCACCGTCCGGGTCGCGGCCGGCCCGCCGGTGGTCAGCCGGCCGAAGTCGGCGGTGGCCGTGCCGTACACCCGCTGGCGCAGCGCGCGGGCCACGTCGATCCGCCCGGCGCCCTGCTCGAACACCGTCGCGCCGGCGCTCGGCCGGGTCGTGCTCACCAGCGCGTCCTTGAGCTGCGCGGCGGTCCATCCGGGATGCTCCTGGGCCAGTAGGGCGGCGGCGCCCGCGACGTGCGGCGTGGCCATCGAGGTACCGGAGGCGCGGGTGTAGGCGTCGTCGACCGGCGTACCCATCGTGGTGCCGGCGGCGCGGGCGGCGACGATGCCGACGCCCGGCGCGGTGATCTCCGGCTTCAGGCCGTTGTCGCCCAGCCGCGGGCCGCGGCTGGAGAAGTCGGCGAGCACGTCGTCGCGGTCGACCGCGCCGACGGTGAGCGCGGCGGTGGCCGCGCCGGGCGAGCCGACGCTGCGCGGCTCGCCGTCGTTGCCGGCGGCGATCACGAACAGCGCGCCGGTCTCGGCGGTGAGGTCGTCGACGGCCTGGCTCATCGGGTCGGTGCCGTCGGTGGGCGCGCCGCCGAGGCTCATGCTGACCACCTTCGCGCCGGAGCGCGCGGCCCACTCCATGCCGGCGATGATGCCGGAGTCGTAGCCGGAGCCGGAGTCGTCGAGCACCTTGCCGACCAGCAGCCGCGCGCCCGGCGCGACGCCCTTGCGCAGCCCCGCGGAGGCCGCGCCGCTGCCGGCGACGGTGGCCGCCACGTGGGTGCCGTGGCCGTGGCCGTCGCGGGCGCTGCCGCCGCCGGTGAAGTCGCGCGCCTCGGCGATCCGGCCGGCCAGGTCGGGGTGGCCGGCGTCCACGCCGGTGTCGAGCACCGCGACCCGCACCCCGGCGCCGTCGCGGCCGGCCGCCCAGGCGGCGGGCGCGCCGATCTGCGGGACGCTGTGCTCCAGCGCCACCCGGGCCTGCCCGTCGAGCCAGACGCGTTCCACGCCGGCGCCGAGCCGGACGGCTCCGGCACCCGCGGCGCGGGCCTGCGGCGCCTGTCGCAGGGACGTCCACAGCGCGCCCAGGTCGTCCTTGTCGACGCGCAGCGCGGCGCCGTTGATGCTGGACAGCGGACGGGACTCGGCGGCGACCGCGAGCGGGCGCACGCGTCCGGCGGCCGGCTCCCGGTAGCGCACGATCAGTGGCAGCGCCTTCTGGCCCGCGTCGCCGTAGCCCTGCTCGGCCAACTCCTGCACGTCGAACAGGTCCGGGTCGAGCACGCCCGCCGACACGTACGGCACGACGTCGGCGGGAAGCACCCGCAGCCCGCCGTCGACCTGCGTGGTCTGGAAGACGATCCGGTCACGGCCCGGCCCGGGGTGGACCGTGGCGGCGATCCGCCCCGGCGCGGCCCGGACCAGCTCGACCTGGTCGCCGGTGATCAGCGTGACGCGGGCGGGCGGCGCACCCGGGGCGGATGTGCCCGGGGGCGGGCCGGCGGGCCGGGCGGGCGGTACGGCGGACGCCGGTACGGCGAGCCCGACCACCAACGCCCCGGCCACGCCGGCGGCGAGCCAGCGGGGGAACCGGTGCATGTGACGCTCCTCTACTCCGAGGCCGGCCTCGTAAGGCCGGCGATCGGAGTCTGCGACGGCGTCCGCTGCCGGGTCACCGGGTACGGGCCGCCGCACCGGCGACATGTCGCCAGGTGGACACGAACACGACGGAGTGGAGGCCGGGACGCCGGAGACCGTGTCGCCCAGCTCGCGTGCCGCCGCTTCCTCCGGCGGCGGCCCTGCGACCTGTCGGCCCGGCCGGAGTCGACACCCGACCGGACACGGCGTGCCGGTCCGCCCGCCGCGGCCGGCTTACGACGCTCCGGCGTCCCGACCGTCGCGGCCCCGACCACCCCCTGGCCGAGCCCGCGACAGGTGGGCCGCATCCGGGAAGCGGCGGGCCTCACCGCCGCGCCCGGACTCACCTCATCGCGGCCCGTACGCCCACCGTAACGCGCGCGAGCGCCGGGACCGGTGGGCCGAACGGAGATTTCCGCTGAGCCGCTGGTCAGCGACGGTTGCCCCGCCAGCCCTGGACGGGAAGGTCGAACTTGGCCACCAGCCGGTCGGTGAACGGGCGGGCCCGCAGCCGGACGATGCGCACCGGCAGCGTGCCCCGGCGCACCGTGACCCGGGCGCCGGGCGGCAGGTCGTAGACGCGCCGCCCGTCGCAGCAGAGCACGGCCAGCGTGGTGAACGGGTCGACGGTGATGACGAACGTCGACGTGGGCGCGGTCACCAGCGGGCGGCTGAACAACGCGTGCGCGCTGATCGGCACCAGCAGCAGCGCCTCCACCTCGGGCCAGACCACCGGACCGCCGCCGGAGAACGCGTACGCGGTCGAGCCGGTGGGGGTCGCGCAGATCACGCCGTCGCAGCCGTACCGGGACAGCGGCCGGCCGTCCACGTCGACGAGCAGCTCCAGCATCTGGGCGCGTTCGCCCTTCTCCACGCTGATCTCGTTGAGTGCCCACGACTCGATGGTCGGCCCGCCCTCGAACTCGGCGGTGACGTCGAGGGTGAGCCGTTCGTCCACCGTGTAGTTGCGGTCGACCACGTCACGCACGGCGGTGTCCAGGTCGTCGATCTCCGCCTCGGCGAGGAAGCCGACCTTGCCCAGGTTGATGCCGAGCAGCGGCACCTTGGCCGGGCGGGCCAGCTCGGCGGCGCGCAGGAACGTCCCGTCCCCGCCGAGCGCGAACACGATCTCGGCGCCCTCGGCGGCCTCCGGGCCGGTCACCGGCACCACGCCCGGCAGGTCCAGGTCGTCGGCCTCCTCGGCCACCACCCGCACCTCGAACCCGGCGGCGATCAGGTCGGCGGCCACCGCGCGGGCGTGCTCGGTGCTGCGTCGACGGCCGGTGTGCGTGACCAGCAGCGCGGTACGGCTCACCCGGACACCTCCTCGGTCGTGGCCGCCGTAGCGGCGGCGCCCTGCGGGCCGGCGGCCACCACCGCGCGGACCCGCTCCGGATCCGCGGCGGGCGCGTCCCCGCGCAACCATACGAAGAACTCGACGTTGCCGCTCGGCCCGGGCAGCGGGCTGGCCGCCACGCCGGCCAGGCCGAGGCCCAGCCCGGCGGCCGCCGCGGCCACGTCCAGCACCGCCTCGGCCCGCAGCGCCGGGTCGCGGACCACGCCGCCGGGGCCGACGCGCTCCTTGCCCACCTCGAACTGCGGCTTGACCATCAGCGCCAGGTCACCGCCGGGGCCGGTGCACGCGGCCAGCGCGGGCAGCACCAGCCGCAGTGAGATGAACGACAGGTCGGCCACCGTCAGGTCGACCGGGCCGCCGATCGCCTCCGGCGTGAGGGTACGCACGTTGGTGCGCTCGAACACCCGGACCCGCTCGTCGGTACGCAGCGACCAGGCGAGCTGCCCGTAGCCGACGTCCACGGCGACCACCTCGGCGGCGCCTCCGCGCAGCAGCACGTCGGTGAAACCGCCGGTCGACGCGCCCGCGTCCAGGCAGCGCCGGCCGGTGACGGTGAGCCCGCCGGGGGCGAACGCGGCGAGCGCGCCGGCCAGCTTGTGGCCGCCCCGGGAGACGTACTCCTGCGCCGGGTCCTCGCCGGTGACCAGCAGCGGATCGGCCGGGTCGACCATCGCCGCGGGCTTGCGCGCCTGCACTCCGCGCAGCTGGACGCGACCGGCCTCCACCAGCGCGGCGGCCTGCTCGCGGGAGCGGGCCAGCCCGCGCCGGACGAGTTCGGCGTCCAGCCGGGTACGACGAGCCATCAGGTGTCTCTCCGCCTCTGCTCAGGCCTGGTCGATGGTGGCGAGGGTCTCGCGCAGCGTCTCGTACGCCGCCTCGTACTGGGCGATCTGGTCGGCCGGGGCGAGCGCTTCGGCGTTGGCCATGCCGAGCACCGCGGCGTCCACCGCCGGGTGCCGCGCCTCGCCGACCTCCTCGACCGGCGCGGGGCGTACCCCCGGGGGCGGTCCGGGCCGCGGACCCGGCGGCGGACCGGGCCGGGGCGCGGTCACGAGCCGGCCGCCCGGCGCCCGGTGGCCTTCTTCGCCGGCGCGGCGTCCGGGGTACGGGAGACCGTGGCCGGTGGCTTCTTCGCGATCGCCTTCTTGGCCACCGTCTTCTTCGCCACCGCCTTCGACGGCGTCGTCGCCGGGGCCTTCGAGGGTGTCGTGGCCGGGGTGTTCGGCGGCGTCGTGACGGGGGCCGCCTCTGCGTGGGACGGCTCCGGCTCGGACGGCCCGGCCTCGGACGACTCGCTCTTGGACGGCCCGCCCTCGGGCGACTCCGCCTCGGACGACTCGGCGGCGTCCGGCTCGGTCTGCGCCGGGGCGGTCCCGGCCGGTCCGGCGGACGGCTCGGGCCGCGTGGCGCCCGGTTCGAGGGTGCCGCGGGCCTCGCGGAGCTGCCGCTCCAGGTCGTGCACCCGGCGGGTCAGCTCGGCGACCTCGTCGGCGGTGGCCAGCCCGACCGCGCCCAGCGCCCGGTCCACCTCGAAGCGGACCAGCTTGGTCAGCGACTCCCGGTTCGCCAGGCCGGTCGCGACCAGTTCCTCGGCGAGCGTCTGGAGCTGGGCGGCCGTCGCGCCGCCCTGGCCGACGACGCGCATGACCGCGTCCTGTGCCTTCTTCCGGGGCGCCTCCGTCAGGCCCATGGCCAGCTCGAGGTAGGCGCGCCACGCGTCCTGCATGCCTGAGTCCTTCCGCGGGGCGAGGTGTGCAGGTGCCACGCTACCGGGCACCCCGGACGCCCCATTGCGGTACGGTGCCGGGAACGGCGTGGTTCGTGGTGAGGAGACGATGTGGCCAGCGTGGACGAGTGCCGGCAGGCGTTGCAGGACCTGGCCGCGCGGCTGGACCGCAACGCCGAGGCACAGGGCCGCATCGACCTGGACCGCACCCTGGCCTGCCGGATCACCGACCTCGGCACCGCGTTCCACGGGCGGCTGGAGGGTGGCCGGCTGGTCGACCTGGCCGACGGCGACGACCCGAAGGCGAAGATCGCGCTGAGCACCGGCAGCGACGACCTCGTCGCGCTGGTGCACGGCCGGCTCGACGTCATGTCGGCGGTGGCCTCCCGGCGGGTGTCGATCAAGGCGAACCCGTTCGACCTGATGAAGCTCCGCAAGCTGCTCTGAGCGGGCCGGCGCCTCAGTCGTCGAGGCCGAACGCGGCGAGCGCTTCCGCCGCCGCCGGGGACTGCGCGCGCACGCGCGGCCCGGCCGCCGTCGACCAGGCCACCGCGCAGAGCGCGGCCAGCGCGTCCAGGGGCGCTCCCGCGCCGTCGAGCACGAGGTCCGCGCCGGACTCCGTCACCGACCAGCCGTCGGCCGTCGCCCGGCCCGGCACCGCCACCACCGCGGCCGGGTCGAACAGGCCCGCCAGGTCGAACGAGACGTACGCGGGGCGGCGCTCCTCGGGTGCGGCCAGCAGCTCGGCGGCGTCGCTGACCCCGGTCAGCACCAGCAGGCTGTCCAGTCCGGCCCGGCGGGCGCCCTCGATGTCGGTGTCCAGCCGGTCGCCCACCACGAGCGTGCGCCCGGTTCCGGCGCGCCGCGCGGCGGTGGTGAACAGCGCCGGCTCCGGCTTGCCCACCACCACGTCGGGGTCGCGGCCCAGCGCGGTACGCAGCACCGCGACGAGCGAGCCGTTGCCCGGCAGCGGGCCGCGCGGGCTGGGCAGGGTGCGGTCGGTGTTGGTGGCGTACCAGGGTGCGCCCGCGCGGACCGCCAGGGACGCCTCGGCCAGGTCGGACCAGCCGACCTGCGGGCCGTAGCCCTGGGCCACCGCGGCGGGCTCCTCGTCAGCGGTGGACACCGGCCGCAGGCCCACCGCGCGCAGCTCGGCGCGCAGCGCCTCCGCGCCGACCACGAGCACGGCCGCGCCCTCGGGCAGCCGGTCCCGGAGCAGCTCGGCGGTGGCCGCCGCGGAGGTGAGCACCTCCGCCGGCTGCGCCGGAACGCCCATGCCGGTGAGCAGGTCGGCCACCTCGCTGGAGCGGCGGGAGGCGTTGTTCGTCGCGTACGCGACCGCCCGCCCCGCGGCGTGCAGCCGGCCGACCGCCTCGACCGCGCCGGGGATGGGCCGGTCGATCAGGTAGATGACGCCGTCCAGGTCGAAGACGACAAGCGAGTACGCCTCGACCAGCGGGCCGCCCGCCCCGGCGCGGTCGGGTTGTCCCCGATCCGCGCCGGAGGCGGAGTCACCGGCGTACCCGGTCATCGGCGGTCCGCCGCCTCGCCCTCGCCGCCCGCGGCGTCACCCGGCGCGGGCCGGTCGCCGCCGGCCTCGTCCGCCGGGGTGGCAGCCGCGGCCTCGGCAGTGCCGGTCGGCGCGGTGGTGGCCGGCGCGGTGGTGGCCGGTTCCTCGTTCGCCGCGACGAAGGTCGGGGTGGTGGCGGTGCTGGCGGCGAGCGAGCCGGCCTCGGTGTCGGTCAGCTCGTCGTCGGCCAGATCGCCGGCGTCACGGTCCCGGTAGCCGGCCCGTGCCGCGTCCCCGCCGGCACCCGAGGTGACGTCGTCGCCGCCGCTCAGCCGCGCGTCATCGTCGTCATCGTCGTCATCGTCGAGGTCGTCGTCGTCCTCGTCATCGTCCTCGTCGTCGTCATCGTCGAGGTCGTCGTCATCGTCGTCGTCATCGTCGTCGTCGTCGAGGTCGTCGTCGTCGAGGTCGTCGTCGCTGGCGGCCTCGGCTGACGGCTCGGACGCGTCCGTGTCGTCCTCCGGCTCGTCGTCGCCCTCGATGACCACGCCGTCCAGCTCCAGCAGCCGCTCGGCCGCGTCGGTCTCCCCCTCGGAGTCGACGTCGGCGGCCCGGGAGAACCACTCCCGCGCCTCCTCGCGCCGGTCCACCGCCAGCAGGGCGTCCGCGTACGCGTAACGCAGCCGCGCCGCCCACGGCTCGGTCGAGTCGCCGGTCAGCTCGCGGACCTGGAGCATCGCCACCGCGGCGTCCTTCTGCCCGAGGTCACCGCGCGCCCCGGCGGCAACGATCAGCAGCTCGATCGCGACGGCCTGGTCGAGCTTGTCCCGGTCCGCGCCGCGGAACAGGTCGATGGCCCGCTCCGGCCGGCCCAGCGCCCGCTCGCAGTCGGCCAGCACCGCCAGGTGGCTCTGCAGGCCGGTCATCCGGTGGTACGTCCGCAGCTCGGCGATGGCGGTCTGCCACTCACCCGCGTGGTACGCGGCCAGCCCGACGGCCTCCCGCACTGCGGCGATCCGCGAGGCGAGCCGGCGGGCCGCCATGGCGTGCGCCAGCGCCAGCGGCGGGTCCTCGTCGATCAGCAGACCGGTCGCGACCAGGTGCCGGGCGACCGTCTCCGCCACCGGCTTGGCGAGGGAGAGCAGCTCGGCCCGGACGGCCGAGTCGAGGTCGCTCGCGACGACGTCGTCGGGCAGCTCCGGCGCCTCACCGGTACGCCCCTCACCACGCTCGTCCTGGCGCTCCCGCTGCGGGCCGTAGCTGCCGGTCCGGCGGTCGTCGCCACCCGGCCGGTCGCCGTAGCCACGGCGCTCACCGTCCCGCTCGCCCCGGTAGCCGCCCGGCTGCCGGTCGTCGCGACGGAACCCACGGTCGCGGTCGCCGCCACGGAACCCGCCCTCACGGCGATCGCCGCCGCGGAAGCCGCCCTCACGGTCACCACCACGGAAGCCACCCTCGCGGCGTTCGCCGCCGGCGTAGCTCTCCCGGCGGTTGTCGCCGCCCTGGTAACCGCCTTCGCGACGGTCGCCACCACGGAACCCGCCCTCACGGGCACCGCCTTCACGACGGTCCCCGCCACGGAAGCCACCCTCACGGTCGCCCCCACGGAAACCGCCCTCACGACGGTCGCCCCCACGGAAGCCACCCTCACGGTCGCCGCCACGGAACCCGCCGCCCTCGCGACGGTCGCCACCGCGGAAACCGCCCTCGCGGGCGCCGCCCTCACGACGCTCCCCGCCACGGAAACCGCCCTCACGACGATCCCCGCCACGGAAGCCACCCTCACGGGTGCCGCCTTCACGACGGTCGCCACCACGGAAACCGCCCTCACGACGGTCACCACCGCCGAAGCCGCCCTCACGACGGTCACCGCCCCGGAAGCCGCCTTCACGACGGTCGCCGCCACGGGCGCCACTGTCACGGTCACCACCACGGAAACCGCCCTCGCGACGGTCACCGCCGCGGAAGCCACCCTCACGGTCGCCCCCACGGAACCCGCCGCCCTCGCGACGGTCGCCACCGCGGAAACCGCCTTCGCGACGGTCGCCACCACCGAAGCCGCCTTCACGACGGTCACCGCCACGGAAACCACCGTCACGGGCACCGCCTTCACGGCGCTCGCCGCCACGGAAGCCACCCTCACGACGGTCACCACCGCCGAAGCCGCCTTCACGACGGTCACCGCCACGGAAACCACCGTCACGGGCACCGCCTTCACGGCGCTCGCCGCCACGGAAGCCACCCTCACGACGGTCACCGCCACGGAACCCGCCTTCGCGACGGTCGCCGCCGTCGCGGCCTCCGCTCCGGAAGCCACCCTCGCGGTCGCCGCCACGGAAACCGCCCTCGCGACGGTCACCGCCGCCGAAGCCACCCTCGCGACGGTCGCCGCCACGGAAACCGCCCTCACGGCGGTCGCCGCCACGGAAGCCGCCCTCGCGACGGTCACCGCCGCGGAAGCCACCCTCACGGTCGCCCCCACGGAACCCGCCGCCCTCGCGACGGTCACCACCGCGGAAGCCGCCTTCGCGGCGGTCGCCGCCACGGGCGCCACTGTCACGGTCACCACCACGGAAGCCACCCGGGCGGTCGTCGCGGCCGCCCCGGTACGAGGGACGGTCATCGCGACGGCCGTCGCGGCCGGCGTCACCACGCCCCTGGCCGCGGTCGGCGCGATCCTCGTAACGACGGGGGCGGTCCCCGCCCTGGGGTCCTGAGCTCACAGGTACATCCTTCCTGATGGCGTTTCCGCCGAGAACGCTAACGCAGTCGAGGGCCGCCCCTGCTGGGGCGGCCCTCGACTGGAAGATTGTCCGGCGGTGTCCTACTCTCCCACACCCTCCCGAGTGCAGTACCATCGGCGCTGGAGGGCTTAGCTTCCGGGTTCGGAATGTGACCGGGCGTTTCCCCTCCGCCATGACCGCCGTAACTC
>NZ_JAMHIU010000022.1:0-108590 GCF_023896895.1 Micromonospora sp. CPM1 | reverse complement strand
GTGCCCGGCGCAGGGATCAAGCCTGACCGCCCGGAGCCGGGCACGGTCGCCCCCGGCCCTCAACAGCGACCACAGGCTAGGCAGAACGCCACGAGTGGGAGGAAAGAGCAGAAGCCTGCGGACCCATCAACAGCATCCCCCCGTCCACCGCCCACGACGCGCCCGTCACGTACGCCGCAGCCGGTGAGGCGAGCATCGCCACCACCGCCGCCACCTCGCGGGCGTCACCGGGCCGTCCCACCGGCACACCGGGACGCTCCTGCGTGAACGGGTCGACGTCCTCCTGCCCGGTCATCGGCGTGGCGATCTCACCCGGGGCGACCGCGTTGACGGTGATCCCGTCGGCGGCCAGTTCCTGCGCCATCACCTTGGTGAGCAGGCCGAGCCCGCCCTTGGCCGCGCAGTACGCCGACGAGCCGACCCGGGGCGCGTGCTCGTGCACGCTGGTGATGCTGATGATCCGGCCGCCCCGCCCGGCCGCGCGCATCCGCCGGGCGGCCCGCTGCGAGCACAGGAACGGCCCGTCCAGGTCCACCGCCAGCACCTCCCGCCACTTCTCCCAGCTCACGTCCACGAAGGGCTCGGACAGGCCGGTGCCGGCGTTGTTGACGAGCACGCCCAGGCCGCCGAGCCGGTCGGCCAGCGCGTCGACCACCGCCGCCGCTTCGGGGAGCCGGGTCAGGTCCAGCCCGGCGGTCTCGCAGCGGCGGCCGGTGGCACGTACCTCGGTGGCGGTGCGGTCGGCGCCCGCCGCGTCGCCGTACCAGGTGATGCCGATGTCGTAACCGGCTTCGGCGAGCGCCACCGCGCACGCCCTGCCGATGCCGGAGTCGGCGCCGGTGACGATCGCGACGCGGTCGTAGTCCTCGTATCGTTCGGGCATGTCCGCGCACTACCCGCGGGCGGTGACCTCAACCGGCCGGACGACCCCGGCTCGCCCGGCGGTGTCGTCGGACCCGCTCGCTAGGGTACGGGCGTGATCGCCGATGACTCCGATGCCGTGACATTCCGCTTCCTGCGCATGATGCGTGCCGAGATAGGCGCCGAACGGGTGGGGGAGGATTCGCTCGGCCGCACCGTCGACCTGGCCCGGCGCTGGTGGGGCACCGGCGACGCCGCCGACGCGCGACTCGCCGACGCCCTGCGGGAGCTGCACGGCGAGCCGGTCGACCTGGCCGATCCGCACGACGTGGCGGGTGCCGCGAGTGCTCTGACCGCCGACGCCGG
Organism: Micromonospora sp. CPM1; assembly: GCF_023896895.1. Taxonomy (NCBI): domain Bacteria; kingdom Bacillati; phylum Actinomycetota; class Actinomycetes; order Micromonosporales; family Micromonosporaceae; genus Micromonospora; species Micromonospora sp. CPM1. The sequence goes on along the minus strand of NZ_JAMHIU010000022.1, from coordinate 107,363 downwards.
CCTGCTCACCGAGCCGGACCCGCGCGGCGCGGCGATCGCCCGGTTCGCCGCCAACGCCCGCCGGCTGCGCATCGGCGAGATCACCCCGGCCGAGTTCGACGAGCTGATGGCGCGCGACCGCACCGACCCCGACGCCTGACCACGAGGCGGTCGGCTACCAGCGCCGTCGCCGTGCGCCCGAAACCTGCGCGTCGGCGACCACGCCGCGCGACCGGCAGCCACCACGCCGCCCGACCGGTCGTCATCACGCCGGCGGGGTCAGCCCGTCCGGACCGGCACGGCGAACTCCGGCGCCTCCGCGGTGAGCAGCGCCGTCCGGGACGGCACGCGCCACAGTTCGTCCAGCGCCGCCGCCAGTTCGTCCAGCATCCGGTGTACGGCCGGCGTCGCGCCCTCGTGCATCGCCTCGATCACCACGAGCACGTCGGAGGTGTCGTCTCGTACCGCCGACGCGCCGCTCTGCCGGTGGCACCAGCGCCGGGCGTGCGCGTGTCCACCCTGGTCGGCGAAGATCACCTCGCCGGGCGCGGGGTGTTCGCTCTCCCCGCCGAGCCCCAGGTAGTGCTCCGTGCCGTCGGCCGGGCGCACGGTCAGGTCGCCGTCGATCCGGGCCAGGTCGAGCACGGCGACCGGCACCGCGTACCGGGTGGACAGCGCGTTGCCGAGGTCCACGAGCGGATGTAGCCGGGGCAGGTCCGCGTCCCGCCGCAACCGGCGCAGCAGCGACTCGGCCGCGCAGCGGTAGCGGGTCGGCGGGCAGCCCATCCGGGTGAACGCGCGACGCCACGCCTGGATCTCCGGGAAGCCACCCTCCGGCCCGGCGGCGAGCCGGTCCCGGGCGGTACCCAGATACCCGGCCGGCCGCGGCGTCACGTCGACGTCGGGCGTGACGCCCGTGGCGTGCAGGACGCCGCAGGTCAGTTCGGGGAAGGCCGACCAGATCTCGGGGGAGTGACGGAAACGCACGGGAGGACTCCTTCTGAGCGGTGAGGGCGGGTCAGGCGGTGAACGCGAGGCCGAGGCCCAGGACGAGGAAGCTGCCGGCGAAGGCGTGCCGCAGCAGCTCGGTCAGCCGGGGCCGGGACAGCACGCGGCGGCGCAACGCGCCGGCCAGGAGCGCGTACCCGGCGAACACCAGCAGCGTGACGGCCATGAACACCAGGCCGCAGGCGAGCATGCGCGCTGTGGCGGCGGGCGCGTCCGGGGGCACGAACTGCGGCAGGAACGCCACGAAGAACACCGTCACCTTCGGGTTCAGCAGGTTCAGCAGGACCCCGTCCCGGAACACGGCCGCCGCCGGACGGGGAGGCCGGTCACCGTCGAGGGCGAACGTGCCCCGGTCGCGCAGCGCCGACCAGGCCATCCAGAGCAGGTACGCCACACCCAGCCAGGTCACCACGCGGAACGCCGGGGTGCCGGCACGCAGCAGGGCGGCCAGGCCGGTCACCGCGGCGATCACGTGCGGGACGAGGCTGAGCGTGCCGCCGGCGGCAGCGGCCAGGCCGGCCCGGCGTCCGCCGGTCACGGCGGTGGCGAGCGTGTGCATCACCCCGGTGCCCGGAGTGATCGCGAGGACGAGCGAGGTCAGCAGGAAGGCGACTGTCATGCGGTCCAGCCTGTGACCATAATGGTCCGATGGACAGGGCCAAAGTCGTTGTTCCCGAGGAGTCCAAAGCGGCGGGTGCGGACTTCCTCCAGCTCGACGTCGGCGAGGCGCCACCCGGTGGCCGCGCGGACTGGCTGGCCGCCCGGCTGCGGTCCGCGATCGCCGACGGCCGGGCGCCGGTGGGCACCCGCCTGCCGGCCAGCCGGGTGCTCGCCGCCGAGCTGGGCGTCTCCCGTGGCGTGGTGACCGAGGCGTACCAGCGGCTGGCCGAGGACGGGCAGGTGGCGGGACGCGGCCGGGCCGGAACGGTGGTGGTCGCCACGCCGGCCGCCGTGGTCACCCGGCCGCCCGAGCCGAGGCGGGCACCGGACGTGTTCGCCACCCGGCCCGGCTTCGACGCCTTCGACGAGTTGCGTGCCGTACCCGCGCAGGTGGACCTGACTCCCGGCGTACCCGATCTGGCGGCCTTTCCCCGCGCGGCCTGGTTGCGGGCCGAGCGGGCCGTGCTGCACCGGATGACGCCCGCCGCGCTCGGCTACGGCGACCCGACCGGCACGCCCGCGCTGCGACTGGCGGTCGCGAGCTGGCTGGCCCGCAACCGGGGCGTCCGCGCGGACCCGGCCGAGGTGGTGATCGTGGCCGGGGTGTCCCAGGCGCTCGGCCTGCTCGCGCGGGTGCTGCACGACCGGGGTACGCACACCGTGGCGGTGGAGGATCCCGGCTCCCTCGGCGTGCGGCAGCACCTGGTCTACTCCGGGCTGGCGACACCGCCGGTGCCGGTGGACGACCGGGGACTGTGCGTCGACGAGCTGGAGCGCTGCGGCGCGCCGGCCGTGCTGCTCACCCCGGCGCACCAGTTCCCGACCGGTGTGGTGCTCGACGGCGACCGGCGCCGGCGGCTGCTGCGGTGGGCACGCGACGGCGGCTTGGTGGTGGAGGACGACTACGACGCCGAGCACCGCTACGACCGTCCGCCGGTGCCGGCGCTGCGTGCCATGGCGCCGGATCGGGTCTGCTACGTCGGCAGCATCTCCAAGCTGCTCGCGCCGGCGCTGCGGATCGGGTGGATGCTGGTGCCGCCCGCGCTGCACGCCGACGTGGTGGCCGCGAAGCGGGCGGCCGACCTCGGCAACGCGGCGTTGCCGCAGCTCGTGCTGGCCGAGCTGATGGAGTCCGGCGCGCTGGAACGGCACCTGCGGCTGCTGCGCCACCGGCACGTACGCCGCCGGGACGCGATGATCCGGGGGGTCCGCGCGTACCTGCCGGGGGCTGTGGTGCACGGTGCGGCGGCCGGGCTGCACCTGATGGTCACGCTCCCCGGCGACGTCGACGACCGGGTGCTGGTGGCGGCGGCGCTGCGCCGGGGCGTCAAGGTCCATCCGCTGTCCTGGCACGGTCAGCGCCCGCAGCCATCCGGCCTGGTCCTCGGGTACGCGGCCACCCCACCGTCCGAGATCGACCGAGCCCTCGCGACGGTGGCCGACGCACACCGAGCCCTGCCCGGCTGATCAAGGAGTTCGTGTCCGAGTCGATCTCCGGCAAGGGCACAAACTCCTTGATCAACCGGGGAGAGGCGGGGTGGGCAGGGGCGGGAGCGGGGGTGGGGGGTAGAGGGCGGCCAGGGCGGTGGCGGTCTCGGCCAGGCGGGCGCGCAGCGGGGCGGGGGAGAGGACCTCCACCTCGGCGCCGAGCCGGAGCAGGTCGCCGTGGGCGTGGGTGAGCGACTCGATCGGGATGACCGCGTGCACCCAGCCGCCGGCGTCGGGCGGGCCGGCGCTCGCCTCGGCGGCGGCCACCACCACGTCGCTGCCGACCTCGCGCAGCCGGGCGAACCCGCGCGGCGACAGCCGGATGCGCGCCTCGTCGCGGTGCAGACCGGCCCGGAACTCCACCACGTGTGCGCGCCACCAGGCCGGCAGGTCGAACTCCGGCCGCTCGAACGGCTCGTCCAGCGGGGTCAGATCGAGGATCTGGTTGACCCGGTAGGTGGCCGGGTCGGCGCGGTCCGGCCGGGCGGCGACCAGGTACCAGCGTCCGCCCTTGAGCACCAGCCCGTACGGTTCGAGGACCCGGGTCGTCTCGCCCCGCCAGCCCCGGTAGCGCACCCGGACCCGGTGCTGCCGCCACACCGCCTCGGCGGCCTCGGCCAGGTGCGGCGACGGGTCGCCGTCGGAGTACCAGCCCGGCGTGTCCAGGTGGAACCGCTGCTCCAGCCGGGCCGCCCGGTCGGCCAGCGGCGCGGGCAGCGCGGCCCGCAGCTTGAGCTGTACGGCGGTGACGACCGACTGGTAGCCCAGCTCGGCGGCCGGTCCGGGGAGCCCGGCGAAGAGCAGCCGGTCGGCCTCCTCGGCGGTCAGCCCGGTCAGCCGGGTCCGCCAGCCCTCCACGAGCCGGTAGCCGCCGTCGTGTCCGGCCTCGCCGTACAGCGGGATGCCGGCGGCGTGCAGCGCTTCCACGTCCCGGTAGACGGTGCGCGCCGACACCTGGAGGCGGTCGGCCAGGTCGGCGGCGGTGAGCCGGCCGTGCGCCTGAAGGAGCAGCAGGATGGACAGGAGTCGACTGGCCCGCATTCCACTGACACTAGCTGTCAGGGAAGCGGTCCTAGCGTGCCCGCATGGCTTTTCACGACAAGGAGCTGACCGTGCCGGGGACCGTCGAGGCCGGCGGCCGGCACGTCAAGCGCTACCACATCGACCAGCCGGACCGCCGCCTCGAACCGCGGGTGGTCGACGCCGCGTACGCGTACCTTCCGAGGCTGCTGCCCGGCCCGGACGGCGCCACCCCGTCGGCGAGTTGGGTGGTGCTGCACCGGGGCGCGGACACCGGGGCGTACCTGCTGGCGTACAGCTGGTTCTTCGACAACGTGGTCGAGTGCCGTATCGCGATCGCCGGGCAGCCCGCGCTGGACTGCCCGGACGACGACCCGGCGCACTTCGTCGACCTGACCCGGCCCGGCGTCGGGTGCGTCTGGGAACTGGGCGTGCTGGAACACGAGCGCGCCGCCTGGATCCGGCACGTGCTCGCGCCGGACCGGCCGGACCTGGCCGGCTACCTGGCCGACACCCGGGCCGAAGGGCCGGTGGGGTTCTGATGGGCGACTTCGACTTCCTCGTCGGCACCTGGGACGTGACCAACCGGCGCCTGCGGCAGCGCCACGTCGGCGGCGACGACTGGGACGAGTTCGCCGGTGTCAGCGAGGCGCGCTCGTTCTTCGACGGCGCGGGCAGCTTCGACGAGATGCGCTGCCCGAGCCGGGGTTTCTCCGGCTCCTCGGTGCGCGTCCTGAACCCGGCGACCGGGCTGTGGTCGATCTACTGGATGCACAGCGCGCGGGGCGTGCTGGAGCAGCCGCCGGTGGTGGGCCGGTTCACCGACGGTGTCGGTGCGTTCTACGCCGACGACACCGACGAGGGGCGGCCGGTGCGCTGCCGGTTCCTCTGGTCGGCGATCACCCCGGTCTCCTGCCGGTGGGAACAGGCGTTCTCCACCGACGGCGAGCGCACCTGGGAGACCAACTGGGTCATGGAGTTCCGCCGGACGGCGTGACCGGCGGCGTGGTGGTCCGGTAGATCGCGGTCAGCCACACGTCGAGCAGCACGTCGACCACGTCCCGCTCGGCCACCGCCGGGCCGTCCCCGGCGAACGTGGCGTACCAGACGCGTTCGTTCATCGAGTTCAGCGCGATGGCGAGGTCCCGGGCGGGCAGCCCGTCCGGGGCCGCGCCGCGGGCGCGTTCGGCCTCGATCGCGGCCTGCACCGCGCGGACCCAGCGTTCCAGCACCTCGGCCCAGAGCCGCCGCACCTCGGCGTTGGTGCCGCGCACCTGGGCGCAGGCCAGCACCACGTCGCGGTGCCCGCCGAACGTGGCGTGGAACCGGGCGATCAGCTCCCGCCAGTGGGCGCGCGGATCCTCGGCGAGCCGCTCGAACACGCCCCCGGCGGCGGCGTCGGCCTCCTCGGTGACGCGGTCGAGCAGCGTGAGCAGCACCGCGTTCTTGGACGGGAAGTAGAAGTAGAACGTGGGCCGGGAGATCCCGGCGCCGCGGGCCAGGTCGTCGATGGAGATGTCGGCGAACGGGCGCTGGGTCAGCAACCGCTCGGCCGTGGCCAGGATCGCGGTCTCCCGCTCGTCGCCGGTGGACCGGCCGGCCCGCCGCCCGCGCGTCGGCGCGGCGCCGGTCGGCGTACGGGCGGTCGTCATGTCGGCTGATGCTACACCCGCTCGACACCGTGTCGGTTCGACTCGACACGGTGTTGACTGCGGTCGACGGCGATGGATAGTGTCCGGTCCACCGCCGGTGCGAACGGGAGAAGCGATGGCCGCAGACCACGTCGACGTCCTCATCGTCGGGGCCGGCCTGTCCGGCATCGGCGCCGCTGTCCACCTCGGACGCGAGTGCCCCGGCAAGACCTACGCGGTGCTGGAGGCCCGGGGCGCCATCGGCGGCACCTGGGACCTGTTCCGCTACCCGGGCATCCGCTCCGACTCCGACATGTACACCCTCGGCTACTCGTTCAAGCCGTGGACCGACCCGAAGGCGATCGCCGACGGCGACTCCATCCGGGCGTACGTGCGTCAGACCGCCCGCGAGTACGACGTGGAGCGGCACATCCGCTTCCACCACCGGGCGGTACGCGCCGAGTGGGACAGCGCCACCGCGCGGTGGACGGTGCACGCCCACCGCGACGACACCGGCGAGGACGTCACCCTCACCTGCGGGTTCCTGTTCACCAACTCCGGCTACTACCGCTACGACGAGGGCTACACGCCGCGGTTCCCCGGCGTCGAGAAGTACGCCGGCACGCTCGTGCACCCGCAGCACTGGCCCGAGCACCTGGACTACACCGGCAAGCGGGTCGTGGTGATCGGCAGCGGCGCGACAGCCGTAACCCTGGTCCCGGCCATGGCCGAGCGGGCCGCCCACGTCACCATGCTCCAGCGCTCACCCACGTACGTCATCGCGCTGCCCTCGCGCGACCCGTTCGCCGACGCCGCGCGGCGGTGGCTGCCCCCGAAGGCCGCGTACGCGGTGGCCCGGTGGAAGAACGTCACACTCGGCGTGGCCAACTTCCAGCTCAGCCGCCGCGCCCCCGGCGTGGTGAAGCGGTTCCTGCGCCGGGCCGCGAAGGGCCGGCTCCCGTCCGGGTACGACGTCGACAGGCACTTCTCGCCCCGCTACAACCCCTGGGACCAGCGGCTGTGCGTGGTGCCGGACGGGGACCTGTTCGCCGCGCTGAGCGCCGGCCGCGCGTCGGTGGTGACCGACACCATCGACACGTTCACCGAGCGGGGCATCCGGCTCGCCTCCGGCGAGGAGCTGCCCGCCGACGTCGTGGTCACCGCCACCGGCCTCAACCTGCTCGCGCTCGGCGGCATGACCCTGAGTGTCGACGGCGCCGAGGTCGACCTCGCCTCGACTGTGGCCTACAAGGGCACGATGCTCTCCGGCGTGCCGAACTTCGCCATGACCATCGGCTACACCAACGCCTCCTGGACGCTCAAGGCCGACCTCGTCGCCACGTACGTCTGCCGGCTGCTGCGCCACCTCGACGACACCGGCCGGCAGATCGTCACGCCGCTCGCCCCGGACACCGACGACCTGGTGCCGATCATCGACCTCCAGTCCGGGTACGTGCTGCGCGCCGTCGACCAGCTCCCCAAGCAGGGGCCGCAGGCGCCGTGGCGGCTGCACCAGAACTATCCCCGCGACGTACGCCTGATGCGGCACGGCCCGCTCACCGACGGCGTCCGGTTCACCCGCGCCGGCGCGCCCGCCACCGCCCCGGCCGCCACGACCAGCTCCGGAGGAACCGATGCGTGACCTCGTCTTCCCCGGCGGCACGGCGGTGCTCACCGGCGCCGCGAGCGGCATCGGCGCGGCGCTGGCCCACGGGCTGGCCCGGCGCGGCGCCGACCTGGTGCTGCTCGACCGGGACGCCGACGGCCTGGCCGCCACCGTCGCCGCGATCCGGGCCGCGTACCCGGACCGGCGGGTGGAGACCCACGTGGTGGACCTGGCCGACGCCGACGCCACCGACCGGGTCGCCGCCGAGATCCACCGCGCGCACCCCCGGATCCGGCTGCTGATCAACAACGCCGGCGTGGCGCTGGGCGGGCGCTTCGACCAGGTCACCCTGGAGGAGTTCCTCTGGGTCATCGAGATCAACTTCCGGGCGGTGGTCCGCCTGACCCACGCGCTGCTGCCCGCGCTCAAGGCCGAGCCCGGCGCCCACCTGGTGAACGTGTCCAGCCTGTTCGGGCTGATCGCGCCCGCCGGGCAGGCCGCGTACTCGGCGAGCAAGTTCGCCGTGCGCGGCTTCACCGAGGCGCTGCGCCACGAACTCGTCGACGACGGCATCGGCGTCACCTCGGTGCACCCGGGCGGCATCCGCACCCGGATCGCCGCCAGCGCCCGCGTCGGCAGCGGCGTGGCCCTCGACGAGTACGAGGCCGGGCTCAAGCAGTTCGAGAAGCTGCTCACCATCGACCCGGCGACCGCCGCCGAGATGATCCTGCGCGGCGTGCAGCGACGCCGCGGCCGGGTGCTGATCGGCTGGTCGGCGAAACTGCCCGACCTGCTCGCCCGCGTCGCCCCGGCCGGTTACGGCAGGGTGCTGGCCCTGGGCATGCGCCAGCCCCCGGCCCGGCCCGGCGCCGCGCCCACAGCTCCGCCCGCCGAGGCGCCCACCGTCGCGACCGACGCCACCGTGCCGGTTCCGTCTCCCCGGTCCGGCGAGGAGGCCGCGGCGGAACCCGGACGCCAGGCGTGACGCTCGCCCTGCCCCCGGCCGACGAGCGCACCGTCGACGGACGGCGTACCCGCTGCCGGATCAGCGGCGACGGGCCGCCCGTGGTGCTGCTGCACGGCATCGGCCGTACCCTCGACGACTTCACCGCCCTGCACACCGCGCTGGCCCGCGACCACCTGGTGCTCGCGGTGGACCTGCCCGGGCACGGCGGCTCCGCGCCGCTGGACGGGCCGCACACGCTCCCGGCCCTGGCCGCCGCGGTGGCCCGCTTCCTGGACGTGGCCGGGGTGACCGGCCCGGCGCACCTGGTCGGCAACTCCCTCGGCGGGGCGGTGGCCATGCGCCTGGCCGCCGACGCGCCGCGGCGCGTCGCCAGCCTGGCGCTGCTCAACAGCGCCGGCTTCGGCCGCGAGGTGACAGTGGCGCTGCGGCTGCTGGCGGTACGCCCGCTGGCCCGGCTGCTGCTGCGCCCGCACCCGAGGATCGCCCGGCGCACCGAGCGGGCGATCTTCTACGACCCGGCGTACGTCACCGACGAGCGGATCGCCACCGCGCTGGCCGCGGCCGGTCAGCCGCACGCCGCCCGGGTGATGCTGGAGCTGGTCCGCGACCTGGGCACCTGGCGCGGCGTACGCCCGCAGTGGCGCGCCGACCTGCTCGACGCCGTGGCCGCGCTCGACCTGCCCACGCTGCTCGTCTGGGGCGAGCGCGACCTGGTCCTGCCCGCCGCGCACCTGGCGTACGCCCGCACGCGGCTGCCGAACGCGCGCAGCCACCTGTTCCGCGACACAGGGCACATGCCGCAGATCGAGCGGACCGCCGAGGTGGAGGCGCTGCTGCGCAAGCTGTGGGCCTGACCGTGGCCTTCGCCACTGTCCCGGCCCGCGCCGGACCGTCCGGACGGCCCGGGGAGCAAGCTTAGATACATGACGCATCCCAGCCGGGTCGCGCCGTCCGCCGCCGAGCGGGCGTACCGGCACCTCAAGCAGGCCATCCTGGAACAGGTCTACCCGGGCGGCCAGCTCGTCAGCGAGGGCGAGATCGCCGAGGCGACGGGCATGTCCCGCACCCCGGTCCGGGAGGCGCTGCTGCGGCTGGAGACCGAAGGGCTGGTCAGGCTCTACCCGAAGCGCGGCGCGCTGATCCGGCCGGTGTCGGCCCGGGAGATCGCCGACGTCATCGAGGCCCGCCGCCTGGTCGAGCTGCACGCCGCCGACCGGGTCTGGCCGCGCCGCGCCGAGCTGCGCGCCGACCTGGCCCGCCGGCTGGACGAGATGCGCCGCGCGCACGCCGCCGGTGACCTCACCGCCTTGATGGCGGCCGACCGCTCGTTCCACGCCGCCGTGGTCGAGGCGGCCGGCAACGAGATCCTGGCCGAGCTGTACCACCGGCTGCGCGACCGGCAGCTGCGCATGGGCGAGGCGAGCTTCCGGCTCTCGCCCGGCTGGGCCGAGGTCGCCCTCACCGAGCACGCCGGGCAGCTCGCCGCGCTCGACGGCGACGACCCGCAGGCGTGGCACGACGCGGTCGCCGCGCACATCGACACCGCCGCGCGGATGCTCGGAACGCTGCGGTGAGCGCGGCTCGCCGGCCCGCCGCCCTGGTGTACGCGGTGGCGCTGACCGCGTACCTGACCGCCGTGTTCCACCGCAGCTCGCTCGGCGTCACTGGGGTCGACGCGGCGGACCGCTTCCACATCAACGCCGCCGCGCTCGCCACGTTCTCCGTCGCCCAGCTCGCCGTCTACGCCGTCATGCAGGTCCCGGTCGGGGTGCTGCTGGACCGCTACGGCTCGCGCCGGCTGCTGCTGGCCGGCGGCGCGCTGATGGTGGCCGGGCAGGTCATGTTCGCCGTCGCCGGGGACGTGCCGCTCGCGGTCGCCGCCCGGGTGCTCGTCGGCCTCGGTGACGCGATGACGTTCATCAGCGTGCTGCGCATCGTCGCGTTCTGGTTCCCCGGCCGGCGCAATCCGCTGCTGGTGCAGCTCACCGGCACCGTCGGCCAGCTCGGCGCGGTGCTCGGCGCCGTACCCCTGGTGCTGCTGCTGCACCGCGCGGGCTGGACTCCGGCGTTCCTGACCGCCGCGGCGCTCGGCGCGACAGTGGTGCTGCTGGTGCTCGTCGCGGTCCGTGACACCCCGCACGCCGAGCACGCCACCGCGCTCGCGCCCGACCTGGCCACCGTGCGCCGCCGGCTCGCCGAGGCGTGGGCCCAGCCGGGCACCCGGCTGGGCCTGTGGACGCACTTCGTCACCCAGTTCTCCGGCTCCGTGTTCGCGCTGCTGTGGGGCTACCCGTTCCTGGTGCAGGGACAGGGCTTCTCGCCCACCGCGGCGGCCGGGCTGCTCACCGTGATGACGATGGTGACGCTCGTGTGCGGGCCGGTGCTCGCGCACCTGTGCGCCCGCTACCCGTTCCACCGCTCGGTGCTGGTCTTCGCGATCACCGCCGCCACCGCCGGGATGTGGGCGGTGGTGCTCGCCTGGCCCGGCCGGGCTCCGCACGCGCTGCTGGTGGCGCTCGTGGTGGTGCTCGCGGTGAACGGTCCCGGGTCGATGATCGGGTTCGACTACGCCCGCTCGTTCAACCCGGTGCACCGCATCGGCAGCGCCACCGGCATCGTCAACGTCGGCGGCTTCGCCGCCTCGATCGTGCTGATCCTGGCCGTCGGCGTGGTGCTCGACCTGGCCACCCCCGCCGGGCACGACGCGCCGCCGCTGTCCGCGTTCCGGTGGGCGTTCGCCGTCCAGTTCCTGCTCTGGGCGCTCGGCGCGGCGCAGGTGCTGCGCTACCGCAACGCCGCGCGTCGCCGGCTCGCCGACGAGCGGGCCGCCGCGACGGTTGCGGCACCCGCCTGAGTACGCGGGCGGCCCGGCGATGTGCGGGCGGCCCGGCCCGGCTTCGGCTCGGGCGGCTCAGCGCCCGTGCCGGACCAGCGAGTCGAGCACCAGGGTCAGCCCCGCGCCGACCAGCCACACGTCCTTGGCCAGGCCGATGCCGGCCTGGCTCGGCCGCAGGCTGGTGCCCTCGCGCATGCCCGGCGTCTTCAGGTAGAGCTGCACCAGGCCCGCGCCGAACGCGGTGAGTGCGGCGCCGGCCAGCAGCGACGGGACGAACGGGGCGAGCAGCGCCGCGCCGAGCGCGACCTCGCCGCGCGACAGCAGCACGGCGAACCGGTCCGGCGGGATCTGCCGCAGCTGCGGCATCGCGCCGGCCGCCATGCCGTGCATGCCCGCGGCGGCCTCACCCTCCAGGCCCCGCTTGCCCAGCCCCGAGTTCAGGATGTACGCGCCGATGGCGACCCGCAGCGGCGCATGCGACAGCCTCATGATCACTCCCGTCCCACCTGGTAGAACCGGCACACCGGGTACCCGGTCATGACCAGGACAATCCGACGGGCTTCATTGGTTCGCGGGTCATGATCAGCGGTAGGTTCTGGGTGCAGACGCACGTAACGAAGGAGGCACCGTGAGCCAGGAAGTCCGGGGAGTCGTGTCGCGGCGCAAGGGCGCGCCCGTGGAGGTCACCACCATCGTGGTGCCGGACCCGGGGCCGGGCGAGGCGGTGGTCCGCATCCAGTCGTGCGGCGTCTGCCACACCGACCTGCACTACCGCGAGGGCGGCATCAACGACGACTACCCGTTCCTGCTCGGCCACGAGGCCGCCGGCATCGTGGAGCAGGTCGGCGACGGCGTCACCGACGTGGCGCCCGGCGACTTCGTGGTGCTCAACTGGCGCGCGGTCTGCGGGCAGTGCCGGGCCTGCCGGCGCGGCCGCCCCTGGTACTGCTTCGCCACCCACAACGCGACGCAGAAGATGACGCTCACCGACGGCACCGAGCTGACCCCGGCGCTCGGCATCGGCGCGTTCGCCGAGAAGACGCTCGTGCACGCCGGACAGTGCACGAAGGTGGACCCGTCGGCCCGGCCGGCAGCGGTCGGCCTCCTCGGCTGTGGCGTGATGGCCGGTCTCGGCGCGGCCATGAACACCGGCAACGTGACCCGGGGCGACTCGGTCGCGGTGATCGGCTGCGGCGGCGTCGGCGACGCGGCGGTGGCCGGCGCGGCCCTGGCCGGCGCGACCACGATCATCGCGGTGGACACCGACTCCCGCAAGCTCGACTGGGCGCGCAAGTTCGGCGCCACCCACACCGTCAACGCCTCCGAGGACGACGCGGTGGAGGCCATCCGCGCGGCCACCGGCGGCTTCGGCGCCGACGTGGTGATCGACGCGGTCGGGCGTCCGGAGACGTGGAAGCAGGCGTTCTACGCGCGCGACCTGGCCGGCACCGTCGTGCTGGTCGGCGTGCCGACCCCGGAGATGACCGTCGACCTGCCGCTGCTGGACGTCTTCGGCCGCGGCGGCGCGCTCAAGTCCAGCTGGTACGGCGACTGCCTGCCCAGCCGCGACTTCCCGATGCTGACCGAGCTGTACCGGCAGGGCCGGCTGGACCTGGACGCGTTCGTCACCGAGGAGATCGCCCTCGACCAGGTCGAGGAGGCGTTCGCCCGGATGCACCACGGCGACGTGCTGCGCTCGGTGGTGGTCTTCCCGTGACCGCCCGCGTCGACCACGCCGTCACCTCCGGCACGTTCTCGCTCGACGGCCAGACGTTCGACGTGGACAACAACGTCTGGGTGATCGGCGACGACGCCGAGTGCGTCGTCCTCGACGCGCCGCACGACGCGGCGGCCGTCCGCGAGGTGATCGGTGACCGGCGGGTGCTGGCGATCATCGCCACCCACGCCCACGACGACCACGTCCGGGTCGCGCCCGAACTGGCCCGGGCCACCGGCGCGCCGGTGCTGCTGCACCCGGCCGACCGGGTGCTGTGGGACATGGTGCACCCGGACACGCCGCCGGGCGGCGAGCTGACCGACGGGCAGACGTTCACCGTCGGCGGGACCACGCTGCGGGTGCTGCACACGCCCGGTCACAGCCCCGGCGCGTGCAGCCTCTACGCCCCCGACCTGGGCGCGGTCTTCACCGGCGACACGCTGTTCGCCGGTGGACCGGGCGCGACCGGGCGGTCGTACAGCGACTTCGGCACCATCGTCGAGTCGATCCGTACCCGGCTGCTCACGCTGCCGCCGGAGACGGTGGTGCACACCGGGCACGGCGACGACACCACCATCGGGGCCGAGGCGCCGCACCTGGACGAGTGGATCGCCCGGGGCCACTGAGGACGACACACCCGCGCGGGCCCGGCCGGAGCACCCCGGTCCGGGCCTGCGCGCGTCGGGGCCGGACTCGTCACCGGCGCGGAAACCGCGTGGCCGCGCGACGTCCGGTCCGGTGATACTCGGGCCCGTGCCCGTCGCCATCCTCACCGACGCCCAGTCCGCCGCGCTGCGCCACGTCCGCGACGTCGCGCTGCGCGACCGCTCCGCGGCGCTCGCCGTCATCGCCCGCCACCTCGCCGCCTCCGGCACGACCTACCGGTACGAGGAGGTCGTCGCCGCGATCACCGGGAACGGCCGGTTGACGCTCAACTTCCACCCCGACCGGGTGCTGCGCGACGGCCGCACCGTGGTCGAGGCGCTGGACGAGGAGGGCGTCTACCGCAGCCAGTTCGAGACCGGCGTCTCCAACGGCGGCCTGACCGCGTACCCGGGCGGCGACCGGGACGTCTGGGAGCAGGCGATGTTCGGCGGCGCGTACCAGCGTCCCGGCGTGCTCCCCGCGGAGCGCCCGAAGTACGGCGGCCTGAACCTGCTCGACCACGCCGACGGCGCGTGCCCCCGGTTCGGGTCCTGCCACATGCGGCTGCGCCCGGAGGCGCTGGCCCGGGCCACGTTCAGCTTCGGTGACAGCCACGTCGAGCCCACCGAGTTCGGCACCGTCGACGTCTTCGAGCCGGTGTTCGCGGCGCTGCTGACCGCCACCGCCGGGACCGGCGTGGCCCTGGGCGTGGCCGGCACGGACACCGGCACGCTGCTGCGGACGCTGCTGCGGCGGCGGGAACGGGAGTCCGGGCGGGTCGGCCGGGCGCTGGACGACTACATCGAGGCGCAGGTGCACGGCGAGATCAGCCTCGCCCGCGACGTGGAGGCGCTCGTGGTCGACCCGTCGTTCCGCGGCACCGACGTGGGGCGGCGCCTGGAGGGGATCGCCGGGCGGCACGGCCTGGCGCTGCGCTTCCATCCGGGCTTCGTGCTGCCGGTCGACGGCGTGGACGCCGAGTTCCGCGGCCCGGACATCCCGCCGCTCGCCGCGCGCGTGCACGCCGAGTTCGCCCGCCCGGGGGAGCCGCTGCACGCGGCGCTCGTCGGCCGCGCCGCCGCCTCGGTGGTACGCGAACCGCAGCGCTGGGCCGACCGGGGACCGGCCGAGGTGACGCTCCAGCACCTCAAGCAGCTCTGGCACGTGCTGGTCCGGTTCGGCGTTCCGGCCTGATCGTCCCGGTCTGCGGTGGCCGCGGCCCCGCTGCCCGGAATTCCGGGTGACCTGGACCGCAGCCTCCGCCCTGCCCGGCATTTCCGGAATGACCGACAGGGCGGCATCGTTGTGTCCCCCGTACCGCCGGAACCCAAACACCTACCCGGCGGTAGTCCCTCGAGGGGCGCTCACCCCGGAGCGCGTCGTAACGATCGAAAGGGCAACCATCGTGAAGCAGCACTTCACTCGATGGCTCCCCGCCATCGCGAAGACCGCCGTCGCGAAGACCGCCGCCGTCTCCCGTAACCGCCGTGCCGCGCTGAGCGTGGCGGGGGTGGCCGTACTGGGCGGACTGGCCGTCGGCCCCGTCGCCGTGGCCGCGCCGGTCACCAGCGGGCCGCACGCCGGCGCCAAGGCCGCCATCGACCTGGCCACCGGCAAGAAGACCTCCACCGAGTCGGTGAAGCCCGGCCAGACCACCGGCCTGGACAAGGTGCCGACCAGGGCCGACCGGCCGGCCAAGGAGAAGCTCGTGCCGCACGGCGTCGAGGGCGCGCAGTCGCGCATCCCGCTCGACGACGCGCAGCTCGACAACGCCAAGGCCATCGTCGAGGCGGCCAAGGAGACCGGCGTGGGGGAGCGGGGCGCCGTGATCGGCGTCGCGACCTCGCTCCAGGAGTCGAAGCTGTACAACCTGGGTCACCTCGGCGCGTACAACGACCACGACTCGGAGGGCCTGTTCCAGCAGCGCCCGTCGTCCGGTTGGGGCACGTCCGAGCAGATCACCGACCCGGAGTACTCCAGCAAGGCGTTCTTCAACGCGCTGAAGAACGTCGGCGGCTGGCACGAGCTGCCGCTGACCACGGCCGCGCAGACGGTCCAGGTGTCCGCCTACCCGTACGCGTACGCGCAGTGGGAGGAGCAGGCGGCGGACATCGTCCAGCAGGTCTGGTAACCCGACCCGTACAACGGCCGGCCCCCTTCCAGGGGTGCCGGCCGTTGTCGTCGATCTTGGAGCTGTGGCACCTCCCAGCCGTCGTGAAACGGACATCCCGGGCGCCAGAACTCCAAGATCGACGGGGGAGGGGCGCGGGGTGGGGGCGATGTCCGGTTGCGCTGTGGTGGGCGGCACCCCGTCGGCGGAATCGAGGGCGGGCGGGTGGCGTTGTAACCCGGTGCGCGACCGGAGCGGCGCCGCCGAGCGCCCCCGGCGGGAACAACCCCGGGCCGCCGGTCGTTGCAGATGCACCCGGCACGCCCCGCGCTGCCGGACCCCCGAGATCCCCTTGAGCGCCTGACGGTGCCCACGCATCCACCCCCGGATGCGTCGACCCCCGAACGGAGCCCATCATGAACACGATCCTGCGCAAGAGCATCCTCGGTATCGCCGGTCTCGCCTTCACCGGTGGCGTGTTCGCCGGTCCGGTCGCCGCCCACGCGGCGGAGACCACCACGCCGGCCGCCGTCGCGGTCCAGGGCGTGAGCCCGCAGGGCGCGCAGTCGCACGTGGACCTGAACGACGAGCAGCTCGCCAACGCCAAGGCGATCATCGCGGCCACCAAGAAGGCGGGCCTGCCCGAGCGCGCCGCGGTCATCTCGATCGCCACCGCGCTGCAGGAGTCGAAGCTGGAGAACCTGGGTCACCTGGGTGACCGCAACGACCACGACTCGCTGGGCCTGTTCCAGCAGCGGCCGTCCAGCGGCTGGGGCACGCCGGAGCAGATCACCGACCCCGAGTACTCGACGCTGGCGTTCCTCAAGGGCCTCAAGCAGGTCGACGGCTGGCAGGACATGCCGCTGACCGAGGCCGCGCAGACCGTGCAGGTCAGCGCCTACCCCGACGCGTACGCGCAGTGGGAGAAGCAGGCCGCCGAGATCGTCGCCGAGCACTGGAACAAGTAAGACCTGACGAGAGGCCGGCACCCGGATCGGGTGCCGGCCTTTCGCGTGCCCTCAGCCGCTGTGCGCGGCGAGCCACGACAGCACCGGCTCGACCACCGACGGGTCCAGCGGCTGCTTCGCCTCGTCCCGGTACGCCCGCAGCGACGGCGGCCCGGGTTGGCGGCGCAGCACGTGGGTGACGTCGGGCAGCACCCCTGTCTGCACCGGCCCGCCCGCGTGCGCGGCGATGACCGGCAGGTCGGCCGGGTCGGTCTGGAGGTCCTTGTCGCCGGTGAGCGCGAGGATCGGGGCGTCGACGCGGGCCAGGTCCGGCCGGGGGTCGTAGCGCAGGAACTCCCGGAACCAGCGGGCGTTGAGCCGCTGCCCGCCGACCCACGCCACGTCCTTGTCGGTGGCGAGGATCTTCTCGTGGTTGCGGGCCACCTTCGCCACCAGGTCGGTGCGGGTGAGCCGGAGCACGAGGCGTACCGGCGCGGGCAGGGTGGGCAGCAGTCGCCCGGCCTGCCAGCGCAGCACCTCGGCGCCGGTGCGCCCGGGCGCGGAGAGCAGGACCAGGCCGGCCAGCGGTACGCCGCGCGCGGCGAGCGCGACAGCGGTGAGTGCGCCTTCGCTGTGCCCGACCAGGAACATCCGCCCGCCGTCCACGGCCGGGTCGTCGCGCAGCGCGGCGAGGACGGCGGCCGCGTCGTCGACGTTGTCGTGGAAGCCGGTACGCAGGAACTCGCCGCTGCTCTCGCCGACGCCCCGCCGGTCGTACCGGGCCACCGCGATCCCGGCCCCGCTCAACGCGGCGGCCAGGTGCCGCTGGATGCCCAGGGGCAGGCGGCGGTGGTCGCCGTCGCGGTCGATCGGCCCGGAGCCGGGCAGCAGCAGCGCCACCGGATGCGGCCCGGCGCCGTCGGGCAGCGTGAGCGTGCCGGACAACCGCTGCCCGGCCGAGTCGACGGCGAGCGGACGGTCGATCGTCACCGCAGCACCGCCGCGGCCACCGCGTCGGCGTCGTCGGCGCCGATGAGCAGGGAGTCGTACGCCTGGCCGGTGAGGGTGATGCGGACGGCCGGCTGCCCGCCGCGGACGCTGACGAACTCCTTGCCGGCCTTGCCGCGCCAGGTGCCGACGTTGCGCGTGCGGGGGACGCCGAGTCCGGGCGCCCGGATGCCGCGGGTGGCGCGGGCACCGTCCGGTACGACGACGGCGCCGCTGACGGCGGAGCGGGGGAACGACAGGTCGCCGCGCAGGGCCCAGATCTTCTCGGCGGTGGTGAGCCGGACGTCGATGCGGTCGGCGGTGATGTCGATGGTGGCCATCGGCGAACTCCTCAGTTCTGTTATCGTCAGTGAGAACATTACCGGAGGCGATAACAAAAAGGGGAGCCCCTGTGGCACTCGACACCGTGGAGCTGCTGCTGCACCCGATCCGGCTGCGCATCGTCCAGGCGTTCCTGGGCGGCCGCACGCTCACCACCACCGACCTGCGCGCCGCGCTGAGCGACGTGCCACCGGCCACGCTCTACCGGCAGGTCGCCACGCTCGCCGACCACGGCGTGCTGCACACGGTGGGGGAGCGGCGGGCCCGCGGCGCCGTCGAGCGCAGCTACCGGCTTGTCGAGGGCGCCGCGTCGGTCGACCCGGACGAGGCCCGGGCCATGAGCCCGCAGCGGCACCGCCAGGCGTTCCTCACCTTCGTCGCGGGCCTGCTCGCCGACTTCGACGGCTACCTCGACGCCGGCGGCGGCGACCTGGCCCGCGACGTGGCCGGCTACCGGCAGAACGCGTTCCACGCCACCGACGCCGAGACCGCCGAGTTCGTCACCCGGTTCCGCGAGCTGTTCGCCGAGTACGCGGCGCTCGGCCCCGGCCCCGGCCGCATCCGGCGGCTGCTCACCACCGTCCTGCTGCCCGCCGCCGGTCAGGAGCGGCCCGCGGACCGCCGGTGACCGAGCACGATGTCCGCCACGGCGGCGCCGAGCGCCAGCACGATGATCCCGGCGGCGAGCAGCAGTGAGTGGCGGAACGCAGTACTCCAGTCGCCGCGGTCGGCGGCGAGCGTCGAGAAGAACAGCGCGCCCACCGCGGCGATGCCGGCGGCCGACCCGATGCGCTGCCCGGTCTGGAGCATCCCGGCGCCGCTGCCGGCCATCGGCACCGGCACCTCGGACAGCGTGAGCGTCTGGTTCGGCGCGATCACCAGGCCGCTGCCCAGCCCGGCGACGAGCAACGGCAGCGCGGTCCGCAGCGGCACGTTCTCGTGCGGCCCGCCGGCCAGCACCAGGTCGGTCGCGACCAGCCCGGCCACCACCGCCAGCAGCCCGATCGCGACGAGCGGACGGCCGTACCGGGTGACCACCCGGCCGCCCAGCGCGGAGGCGAGCGCCGAACCGAGCGCGAACGGGGTGATCGCCAGGCCGGCCACGAGCGCGCTGTAGCCGAGCCCCATCTGGAGATAGAGCGTGAAGATGAAGAAGATCGCGGTGAACCCGGCGAAGTAGATCAGGCCGATCAGCGCGCCGAGCGTGTACGAGCGGACCGTGAACAACCGCAGGTCGAACAACGGCTGGGCGCGCCGGGCGTACCGGTGCTCCCAGAGCGCGAACCCGGCGAGCAGCAGCAGGCCGACGGGGATCAGCAGCCACTTGCCCGGGCCCCGCCACTGCTCCCGCTGCACCAGCGGCAGCAGGATCACCGTCACCCCGGCGCCGAGCAGCAGCACGCCGAGCGGGTCGAGCCGGCCCCGCCCGGCGGGGTTTGTCGGCCGGGCCGGCATCAGCCGCCAGCCGAGCAGCATCGCCACGATCCCGACCGGGATGTTCACGAAGAACACCCACCGCCACCCGTGCTCGGCGCCGCCCAGTTCGATGAGCAACCCGCCGAGCAGCGGACCCACGGCGGTGGAGATGCCGATCGTCGCGCCCAGCAGCCCGAACGCCCGGCCCCGGTCCGCGCCCCGGAACAACTCCTGGATCATGCCGCTGACCTGAGGATTCACCACACCGGCGGCGGCGCCCTGGACGAGCCGGGCGACGACCAGCCACTCCGGGGAACGGGCCAGCCCGGCCAGCGCGCTGGTGAGCGTGAACAGGCCCACCCCGACCACGAACGCGGTACGCCGCCCGCGCGCGTCGCCGAACCGCCCGGCCGGCACGAGCACCAGGCCGAACGTCAGCGCGTACCCGGACAGCACCCACTGCAGGTCGCTCGGCGTGGCCTGCAACGCCCGGTCGATCGAGGGCACCGCGACGTTGACGATGCTGACGTCCAGCAGCGTCATGAACGCCGCGATCAGGCCGACGCTCAGCGCACGCCAGCGGCGCCGGCCGTCGTACCCGGTGTCCTGCACCGGCGTCGACGACCGGCCCTCGCTCATCGTGCCCCCCACTGACCGTCGATCACCCGACTCCGATCGCTACCCGGTGCCCGGTGGGGCAAACGACCCGATCACGCCATCTGGCGCGCGCACCACCGGGGTCCGAAGTCCAGGCCGGACATCGGGGAGTCCTCGCGGTGCAGCAGCCCTCGCTCGGTGAGCGAGTGCAGCGGCTCGCGCAGCTCCTCCTCGGTCATCCCGGTCTCCTGGGCGATCAGGTCCGGGTAGGGGACGTGCCCCTGCACCTCCAGCGCGGAAACCGCCTGGTAGACCCGTTCCTCGACCGCAGACAGCTGGACCTGAGGCATCGCTTCCCTCCTCGGCGTGGACCGCCCGACCCGCGGACGGCCGGCGACCGGCGGTTACCCGGACGGGCCGCGATGATGCTCACCCGTTCGACTGTCGTACCGGGCGGCGCGGCACGGCGGTGCCCTAGGCTGCACCCGTGATCATGGATCTCGTCGTGGTCGGCGGCGGGCCCGCCGGACTCTCCGCCGCGCACGCCGCGGCCCGGGCCGGCGTCCGCACGCTCGTGGTCGAACGGGCCACCCACCCCCGGTACAAGACGTGCGGCGGCGGCCTGATCGGCACGTCGCTGGCCGAGGTCGGCGACCGCGTCGAGGTTCCCGCCCACGACCGGGTCGGCCGGGTCACGTTCACCCGGGACGGGCGACGCGCGTTCACCCGCCGGCACCCGGCGCCGCTGGTCGCCATGATCCGCCGGGAGGAGTTCGACGACCGGCTGCGCGCCGCCGCCGTCGCCGCCGGGGCACAGGTCCGCGAGGGCGTCGCGGTCCGCGCGATCGAGCAGGACCCCGACGAGGTACGCCTGCGCCTGGCCGGCGGTGAGACGGTACGCGCCCGTACCGTCATCGGCGCGGACGGCTCGTCCGGCGTGACGGCACGCCACGTCGGGGTGCGCTTCCGCCAGGTCGACCTCGGGCTGGAACTGGAACTGCCGGTGGACGCCGCCGAACGGGACCGCTGGCGCGGCCGGGTGCTGCTCGACTGGGGGCCGCTGCCCGGCTCCTACGCGTGGGTCTTCCCCAAGGGCGACCGGCTGACAGTCGGTGTCATAGCCGCCCGGGGCGACGGCGACCGCACCCGCGCCTACCTGCGCGACTTCACCGACCGGCTCGGCCTGTCCGGGGTGACGCCGGAGCACGACTCCGGCCACCTGACCCGCTGCCGCACCGGGGACTCCCCGCTGCGGCACGGCCGGGTGCTGGTCGCCGGGGACGCCGCCGGGCTGCTGGAACCGTGGAGCCGCGAGGGGATCAGCTACGCGCTGCGCTCCGGCCGGCTGGCCGGGGAGGCGGTGGCCGCCGGCGACCTCGACGCGTACGCCCGGGAGGTCGACCGGCGGCTGACGCCGGAGATGCGCGCCGGGCACCGGCTGCTGGAGGTGTTCGAGCGGCGGCCCGACGTGTTCCACGCGATGCTGGCGAGCCCGCCCGGCTGGCGGATGTTCGTCCGGTTCTGCCAGGGCCGGACGAGCTTCGCCGAGGTGCTCGACCGGCGGCCGGTGCGGGCCGGGCTGGCGCTGCTGGACCGGCTGCCCCCGCTCAGGGGACGATGACCGCCCGCCCCCGCACCTCGCCCCGGCGCAGCGCCTCGTACGCCTGCGGCGCCTCCGCGAGGGGGAATGTGTGCACGTCGGCGTGCAGCCGGCCGGCGCGGGCCAGCGCGATCACCTCGTGCAGTTCCGCCCGGGTGCCCCAGAACGGCACCACCACACCGGTCTCCAGCGGCACCGGGGGCGGCTCGTCCGCGACCGGCCGCACCGGCAGCGTGCCGCCGGCCAGGCCCACCAGCAGGATCTGACCGCCGGTGGCGACCACCTGCCGGGCGGTGTCGATCGTGGGTTGCGCGCCGACGAAGTCGAGCACCACGTCCGCGCCGTCCGGCGCCGGCCCGACCAGCTCGCGGATCTTGTCCACCGCGTCCGGGCCGGCCTGCACCGTGTGGTGGGCGCCGAGGCGGCCGGCCAGGTCCAGCGCGGCGGTGTTCGTGTCCACCGCGATGATCCGTACCGCTGTGGTGGCCAGCAGGATCTGCAACCCCATGTGCCCCAGCCCGCCGATGCCGATCACCACGCAGGAGGTGCCGGGCCGCAGCCGGGGCCGCGCCAGCTCCACCGCGTGGTACGGGGTCAGCCCGGCGTCGGTCAGCGGCGCCGCCTGGGTCAGGTCCATGTCGCCCACCGGCAGCAGCCGGGACGCGGGCACCACCACGTAGTCGGCCAGCCCGCCGTCGCGGCTGAGCCCGATGCCGCCGACCGGGATGACCCGGCAGCGGTTCTCCTCGCCCCGCAGGCAGGCCCGGCACCGGCCGCAGCCGATGATGCCGTAGACCGCGGCCCGGTCGCCCGGCGACCAGCCGTCGACCCCGGCGCCGACCGTGTCGACGGTGCCGGCGATCTCGTGCCCGAGCGTCATCGGGATCGGGAACACGCCCGCCGGCGCGTCGAGGATGTGCAGGTCGGAGTGACAGGCGCCGACCGCGCCGACGCGCAGCAGCACCTCACCGGGGCCGGCCTGCGGCGTGGGCACCTCCGTGTGCTCCAGCACACCGGGTGCGGTCATCCGTACTGCGCGCATGTCTCCTCCACCTCGTCGCCGACGGTCGACGCGGCGGCATACCCGTGCCGAGGCGGTTGATGCGGAGACGGGACGGGCAGGCGCACAATGCGGTCATGAGCGAATCCGCCGAGTCGTTCACCGACGAGCAGTACGCGTTCCTGCGGCACGTCCGCTTCGGCGAACTGCCGGCCCGGGTACGCCCGGAGGAGCGGATCGAGGCCGCCGAGACCGAGTTCCCGCCGGACCGCCCGGATCCGGTCGGCGGGGAGTCGGAGTGGCACCTGCGCGCGGGCGGCTGACGGGGCCCGGACAGGCGCCCGGACCCCGTCGCCCCACTGTCAGAAGACCGGCACGCCCTCGCGGACCAGCTTCCAGTTGGGCACGAAGAAGTCGGCCGGGTCGATGACGCCCTTGGCCTGCGCCCAGTCGATGAGCAGCTGGCGGATCTCCTGCTGGGCGTTGTAGACCTGGGTCTTCACGATGCCCGGGAAGTTGCCGCCGCCGCTGCGCCGGTAGTTGTTCACCGCCACCACGAACCGGGCGTCCGCCGCGACCGGGGTGTCGGTGCCGGCCAGCACCAGGCGGGTGATCCGCTCGCCGACCGGCTTGGCGATGTCGATGTCGTAGTCGACGCCGGAGAACACGTCGTAGTTGTAGTCCGGCACCGCCGGGTCGCTGATCGTCTCCGGGTTCACCGGCGCGCCCGCCGGCAGCGTCACGAAGTACTTCGCCGAGTACTCCAGGTACGCCTTCACCTCGGCGCCGGTCAGCACGACCGCCTCCAGCGTGTTGTCGTACACGTAGAGGCCCGCCACGTCGCGGATCCGCACGTCGCCCTGCGGGAACACCGCGGTACGGCTGAACGGCGCGGCGATGGACAGCACCGGCAGGCCCGCGTACTCGCCGCCGGCGAGCGCCTCGGTGACCACCTCGGTCTGGACGTGGTTGATGAAGTCGAGGATCGGCGTGTCCTTGTACCGCGACTCGGCGGCGGACAGCTCCACGCTCGACTGCGCGACGACCCGGTTGACGTACTCGACGGTCGTGGCGTGCTGGCCGCGCACGGCCGCGAGCACCGCCGGGTCCTCGACCACGGTGTTGGTGTTCAGCGTGGTGGCCGACTTGGCGGTCACCGTCCAGCGGCCCTTCTCCCGGGTCAGCGTGAAGTCCATCCGGGTCAGCCGCTGGCCCCACTTCGACGGCTCAGAGGTGAGCACCCGCTCGCCGGTGGTGAGGTTCGTGACGAACTTCTCCGGCACCTCGTTGTGCGCGTGGCCGAACAGGATCGCGTCGATGCCGGGCACCTGCTCGGCGATCAGCGCGGTCGGGTTCTCGTTCGGCAGCTCCGGGCCGTAGCTGGAGGTGCCGCTGTCCCCGCCGTGGGCGGAGACGACGACCAGGTCGGCGCCGCGGCGGCGCATCTCCGGCACCCACTTCGCGGCGGTGGCCACCATGTCGGCGAAGACGAGGCGGCCCTCGACGTTGCCCTTGTCCCAGATGGCCACGCCGGGGTTGGTCAGGCCGAGGATGCCCACGCGCAGCTTCGGCGCGCCGTGCCCGCCGAGCTTGACCTCCTTGATCACGTACGGGAGGAACGCCGGCTTGCCGGTCTTCGCGTTGAGCGCGTTCGCGGCGAGCGCCGGGAAGCCGAGCTGCTCGATCCAGGTCGCCAGCAGCGGCAGGCCGTAGTTGAACTCGTGGTTGCCGAGCGTCACGGCGTCGTACCTGAGGACGTTCATCGCGCGGGCCATCGGGTGCGTCTCACCGGTGCTGGTGATCGGCTCCTGCTTGGCGTAGTAGGTGGCCAGCGGCGTGCCCTGGATGGTGTCACCGGCGTCCAGGACCAGCGTGGCCCGGCCCTTGCGCTCGGCGCGGATCTGGTTGACCAGGGTGGCGAGCTTCGCGACGCCGACGTCGTTGTGCTTGCTGTCGTCGAACTCGGCGTCCTTGTAGTAGTCCCAGTTGTAGACGTTGCCGTGGGTGTCCGACGTGCCGAGGATCGTCAGGTCCCAGGTCTTCGGCTTCGGCTTCGCCTCGGCGGGCGCGCCGGCCAGCAGGGGAGCGGTCGCGGCGGCGGCCGCGACGGCCAGCACCTGGCGCCGGGAGGCGCCGGAGGAGGAGGTCATGAGGTGCCTTTCCGAATGGGGGTACGCGCCTCGTGGGCGCCGTTGCGCACCATAACCACCACATGTCACGTGCGCCACACCGGCCCGAATTGTTTCCCTTCCGGTCACACGCTGCTGTTTTCGCGCCGGTCACCGGGGTAGGGGCGGATCCATGAGCGAGGACCAGTTCACCCAGCAGCACCCGGCCGAGCAGTACGGACAGAGCGAGGGACAGCCGGCGCAGCAGCAGACGCCGCCCGGCAGCGAACAGGAGATGGGGCCGAAGCCCGACCACGGCGAGGAGTCGTACCGGGGCAGCGACCGGCTCACCGGCAAGCGGGCGGTCATCACCGGCGGCGACTCCGGCATCGGCCGGGCCGTCGCGATCGCCTTCGCCCGCGAGGGCGCCGACGTGCTCGTCACCTACCTCGGCGACGAGGAGGAGAAGGACGCCCGGGAGACCGTCAGCCAGATCGAGCAGGCCGGGCGCAAGGGCGTCGCCGTCCAGTGCGACCTGCGCGAGGAGGCCAACTGCCGCGCGCTCGTCGACCAGGCGGTACGCGACCTCGGCGGCGTCGACATCCTGGTCAACAACGCGGCCTTCCAGATGTCGCAGGACAACGGCCTGCTCGACATCACCACCGAGCAGTTCGACCGCGTCTTCAAGACCAATGTGTACGCCATGTTCTGGCTCTGCAAGTTCGCGGTGCCGCACATGAAGGAAGGCTCGACGATCATCAACACGTCGTCGATCCAGGCGTTCGACCCGTCGCCGCAACTGCTCGACTACGCCACCACCAAGGCCGCCATCGCCAACTTCACCAAGGCGCTCGCGCAGAACCTGGCCGAGCGCGGCATCCGGGTCAACGCGGTCGCGCCCGGCCCGATCTGGACGCCGCTGATCCCGGCCACCATGCCGGAGGAGAAGGTCAAGCAGTTCGGCACCGACACGCCGCTGGGCCGTCCCGGTCAGCCGGCCGAGCTGGCCCCCGCGTACGTCTACTTCGCCTCGCAGGAGTCCAGCTACGTCACCGGCGAGATCCTCGGCGTCACGGGTGGCCGCCCGACGAAGTGACGGCCCGTCCGGTCCCTGCTGGTCCCTTCCCGTCCGGCCGCCGTCCGTCTGGTCCCCGCCGCCTGCCGGGGTCGTTCCGACTCGTGGCCGACCCCGGTCGGCGTGGCCGGGTTCCTCCGACTCTCGGGCGCACCCCGTCAGCGGGGCCAGGCGGCCATCCGGCGGCGGACCTCGGCGATCCGCGGCGCGTCCAGGCCGTACCGGGTGAACCGGCGGTCGGCCAGCCCGTCGAGGTAACGGCCCGCCGCGCGCACGTCCTCGTCGTCCAGTGCCGGGTCGACCTGCCGGGCCAGCTCCAGCAGCTCCGCGACCGCGTACCGGTCCAGCGCGGCGGACACGTCGATGTAGTCGCGTACCTCCCGCCGGTTCACCAGCGCGGCGGTCTTGTTGGCGATCAGGTCGCGGACGTCCATGACCGGGCCGAGGTCCATCACCACCGGGCTGCGGTGCCGGTCCAGGCGGGCCAGGCTGAGCCGGATCTGCCGGCCGTCCCGGCTCACCACGAAGTCGCGCAGGTCCCGGTCGAAGCCGTCGAACACCTCACCCAGCCCGCCCGGGTCCACCTCGGCCACCCGGTAACCGGCCCGCTCCAGCGCCGCGCGTACCCCGTCGGCCGCCGCCGCGGCGGCGCCCTCCACGTCGGCGAACAGGTCGACGTCCTCGGTGGGGCGGGTGACCAGGCCGTGCACGGCCCACGCCACCCCGCCGCCGAGCACGAACCGGTGCGGGCCGGCGGCGGCCAGCGCCACCCGGGCCACCTGGCGGTAGAAGTCGTGCGGGTGGGTCACGCCGGGCGCAGGCTCCGGTGCCGGCCCTCCCAGGCCAGGCGTACGCCCCGGGGTAGGTTGAGCAGCGGCCACAACCGGCGCAGCGTGCCCGCGTGGATCAGCGCGCGCAGATCCTCCACCCGGGTCGTCTCACGCAGCACGTTCTCGTACATCCAGAGCAACTCGTCCGCGTCGCCCAGGTCGAAGGCGCGTTCGCTGCTCCACATCAGGCGTACCGGCAGCTCGACGATGCCGGTGGTGGGACCGGTCAGCTCGTCCAGGGTGCGCGCCACCACGGCGGGTCGCCCGGGGCGGGCGAGGTACGCGTGCGCGGTGACCGACATGGCATCAGGGTAACCCCAACCCGGCCCCTTTCCCCCCATCCGTCCCGCGCAGCGCCCCCACAGCACCCGCCCCGTCCCGTCCTGCCGCGCCGCGCCCCGCCCCGCCGCGCCCCGTCGATCATGAGGTTGGGCCGGACAAACCGGTCAGCTCGTGCCGCCAACTTCATGATCGCCCGTCGCGATTGCTCGGCTTGTTCACCTCGCGCGGCACCCCACCGGAGATCTTGGAGGATTTCGGCCTCTATGAGGGCCGTTTCCTTCCAAGATCTCCGGTGGCCGGTGCGCCGGACCTGGTGAGGTTCGCTCGCGCCGGCGTCCGCCCTGCGGTGATGCCCTCCGCCGACGGATGGAGATCTTGGTACGTGCCCGCCCTTCTTTACCAAGATCTCCCGCGCGGCCCTCCACCGAGACCGGCGACATCCGCTCGGGGCCTGCTTCGCGGGCGGGTCTGCCGTCGGCGGCCCCGACCTCCCCGTTGATCATGAGGTTGACGGGGACAAACCGGGCATCATCTGCCGTCAACCTCATGATCGACGCGGCGAGGGCGGCCCGGGCGGGAGTGGGGGAGCGGGGCGGGTCGGGGGTGGTGTCCGGGGGTGCGTCGGGTGTCCGGTTTCGGGGTGGTCGGGGACACCCGTGCGGCGGAATCGCCGACGGGGTCGGGGCGTTATACCTGGTGAACGACCGCAGCAGCGCGCCCCGCACCCTCGAGAACGCGGGCGGCGGCGTCCGGGAATGATCCCGGGCCGGCGGTCGTTGGACATGTCTCCGGCGCGACCAGTGCGCCCCGCACGCCACCCCCGGCGTCCGCGGGCCGCGAGAGTAGACGCCGGATCCCCCCGAACACTTCCCTGAGCGCCTGACGGTGCCCACGCACCCCACCCCCGGGTGTGCGTCGACCCCCGAACGGAGCCCACCATGAACAGCATCCTGCGTAAGAGCATCCTCGGTATCGCCGGTCTGACCGTCGCCGGTGGCCTGGCCGCCGGCCCCCTCAACCACGACACCGGCACCCCTGCGGTGCGGGACACGGCCGTCACGACCACCCAGGCCGCGAAGCTCGACAGCAACACCCTGATCCCGCACGGTGTGCAGGGCCCCCAGTCCCGTGTCGACCTGGACGACGAGCAGACCGCCAATGTCAAGGCGATCATCGCGGCGACGAAGAAGGCCGGCATGGACGAGCGCGCCGCGGTCGTCTCCATCGCCACGGCGTTGCAGGAGTCGAAGCTGGAGAACCTCGGCCACCTCGGTGACCGTAACGACCACGACTCGCAGGGCCTGTTCCAGCAGCGCCCCTCCAGCGGGTGGGGCACGGTGGAGCAGATCACCGACCCCGAATACTCCACCACCGCATTCCTGAAGGGCCTGAAGCAGGTCGACGGCTGGCAGGACATGCCGCTGACCAAGGCCGCCCAGACCGTCCAGGTGTCCGCCTACCCGGACCACTACGCCCAGTGGGAGCAGCAGGCCGCCGACCTGGTGGCCGAGCACTGGAACAGCTGACCCGGCGGTGACCGGGGTCACGACGAACGAGCGGAAGAACCGTGACCCCGGTACCGTTGTGCAGAGCGTCGGTGTGTCCAGTGTCCCCGGGCCTCACCTAAATTGCCTTCGCGGAATACCGTTCGGCTGGAGCCGCGTCGCGCCACTCGCCGAGAGGCGACATGCACACCGACGCCCAGAGCCGCCCCGGCCATCCGGCCGGGGCGGCTCTGTCTGTGGGCTCGAGTCGCACGCCCCGGGCCGCTGGCCTAGGGTTACAGGCAGAGGTGAGCCGTTCTCGACGGAGAGGGGGTGTGCCCGGATGGGTTTCAAGACGTTCATCCAGGGGTGGCCGGTCTACCGGCAACTCACCGGCACCGACCCGCTCGGTCGCGGCGCCGCCGCCCAGTCGGCGCGCTCCGCCGGGCTGGCCCCCCGCACCGGGTCCGCCGACGGCATGGCCCGCTCGGTCTGCCCCTACTGCGCGGTCGGCTGCGGGCAGCGCGTCTTCCACTCCGGCGGCAAGGTTACGCAGATCGAGGGCGACCCGGACAGCCCGATCTCGCGCGGCCGGCTCTGCCCGAAGGGCTCGGCCAGCAAGAGCCTGGTGACCAGCCCGCTGCGCCAGACCAAGGTCCGCTACCGCCGGCCGTACGCGACCGAGTGGGAAGACCTGGACCTCGACGTCGCGCTCGACATGATCGCCGACCGGATCCTCGCCGCCCGCGCGGAGACCTGGGAGGACGTCGACGACGACGGCCGCCCGCTGAACCGGACGCTCGGCATCTCCAGCCTCGGCGGCGCGACGCTGGACAATGAGGAGAACTACCTCATCAAGAAGCTGTTCACCGCGATGGGGGCACTCCAGATCGAGAACCAGGCCCGTATTTGACACTCCGCCACCGTCCCCGGTCTGGGGACCAGCTTCGGTCGCGGCGGCGCCACGGACTTCCAGCAGGACCTCGCCAACGCTGACGTCATCGTCATCCAGGGCTCGAACATGGCCGAGGCCCACCCGGTGGGCTTCCAGTGGGTGATGGAGGCGAAGAAGCGCGGCGCGAAGGTCTTCCACGTCGACCCGCGGTTCACGCGTACCAGCGCGCTCGCCGACACGTACCTGCCGATCCGGGCGGGCACCGACATCGCGCTGCTCGGCGGCGTGGTGCGCTACATCCTGGAGAACGAGCTCGACTTCCGGGAGTACGTGCTGGCGTACACCAACGCGGCCAACATCGTCAGCGAGCAGTTCGCCGACACCGAGGACCTGGACGGCCTGTTCTCCGGCTACAACCCGGACACCGGCTCGTACGACCACACGAGCTGGCAGTACGAGGGCCAGGAGGACAACGCCAAGATCCGGGGCACCGGCAAGGAACGTGACTCGGCCTCCGGGCTGGAGCACGAGTCGCACGGCGAGCCGGTGCCGGCGCAGGCGCCCCGGGACGAGACGTTGCAGCACCCGCGCTGCGTCTACCAGATCCTGAAGCGGCACTTCTCCCGCTACACCCCGGAGATGGTGGCCCGCGTGTGCGGCATCCCGGAGGAGAAGTTCCTCGAACTGGCGCGCGCCTGGACGGAGAACTCGGGCCGCGAGCGCACCGGCGCGCTCGTGTACTCGGTCGGCTGGACGCAGCACAGCGTCGGCGTGCAGTACATCCGCACCGGCTCGATCATCCAGACGCTGCTGGGCAACATGGGCCGGCCGGGCGGCGGCATCCTGGCGCTGCGCGGGCACGCCAGCATCCAGGGCTCCACCGACATCCCGACGTTGTTCAACCTGCTGCCCGGCTACCTGCCGATGCCGCACCACGCCGACCATCCGACGTTCGACGAGTGGGTCGACAGCATCCGGCACCCGGGCCAGAAGGGCTTCTGGGGCAACTCGCGGGCCTTCGCGGCGAGCCTGCTCAAGGCGTACTGGGGTGACGCGGCGACGCCGGAGAACGACTTCTGCTACGGGTACATGCCCCGGATGACCGGTGACCACGGCACGTACCAGCAGGTCCTGAACATGATCGACGGCAGGGTGAAGGGCTACTTCCTGCTCGGCCAGAACCCGGCGGTCGGCTCGGCGCACGGCCGGGCCCAGCGCCTGGGCATGGCCAACCTGGACTGGCTCGTGGTCCGCGACCTGTTCATGATCGAGAGTGCCACGTTCTGGAAGAACAGCCCGGAGGTCGCCACCGGCGAGATCGTGCCGGAGGAGTGCCGCACCGAGGTGTTCTTCCTGCCGGCGGCCTCGCACGTGGAGAAGGAGGGCACGTTCACCCAGACCCAGCGGCTGCTGCAGTGGCGGGAGAAGGCCGTCGACCCGCCGGGCGACGCCCGCTCCGAGCTGTGGTTCTTCTACCACCTCGGCCGGGTGCTGCGGGAGAAGCTGGCCCGCTCCAGCGAGCGCCGCGACCGCGCGCTGCTGGACCTGGCCTGGGACTACCCCACGCACGGTCCGCACGCCGAGCCGAGCGCCGAGGCGGTGCTCAAGGAGATCAACGGGTACGAGGTGGCCACCGGCCGCCCGCTCAACGCCTTCGGTGAGGCCCGCGACGACGGCTCCACGGCGATCGGCTGCTGGATCTACTCCGGCGTCTACGCCGACGGGGTGAACCAGGCGGCCCGCCGCCGGTCCCGGCACGAGCAGGACTGGGTGGCGGCCGAGTGGGGCTGGGCGTGGCCGGCGAACCGGCGCACGCTCTACAACCGCGCCTCCGCCGACCCCGACGGCCGGCCGTGGAGCGAGCGCAAGAAGTACGTCTGGTGGGATCCGGACGCCGGCGAGTGGACCGGGTACGACGTGCCGGACTTCGAGAAGACGAAGCCGCCGTCGTACCGGCCGCCCGAGGGCGCCTCCGGCCCGGCTGCGCTCGCCGGTGACGACCCGTTCGTCATGCAGGGCGACGGCAAGGCGTGGCTGTACGCGCCGAGCGGCGTGCTCGACGGCCCGCTGCCGGCCCACTACGAGCCGGCCGAGTCGCCGATGCGCAACCCGCTCTACGGTCAGCAGGCCAACCCGACCCGCAAGATCTACGAGCACCCGATCAACCGGATGAACCCGAGTCCGCCGGAGCCGCACAGCCAGGTCTTCCCGTACGTGTTCACGGTCAGCCGCCTCACCGAGCACCACACCGCCGGTGGGATGAGCCGTACCGTGCCGCGCCTGGCGGAGCTGCAACCGGAGATGTTCGTCGAGGTGTCCCCGGAGCTGGCCGGCGAGATCGGGCTGGCGCACCTGGGCTGGGCGCACCTGATCAGCGGCCGTGCGGTGATCGAGGCGCGGGTGCTGGTCACCGACCGGCTCACCCCGCTGCGGGTGGACGGTCGGATCATCCACCAGGTCTGGCTGCCGTACCACTTCGGCACCGAGGGCCTGGTCACCGGCGACTCGGCGAACGACCTGTTCGGCATCACGCTGGACCCGAACGTCCTCATCCAGGAGAGCAAGGTCGGCACCTGCGACATCCGGCCCGGGCGGCGGCCCACCGGCCCGCCGCTGCTCGACCTGGTCGGCGACTACCAGCGGCGGGCCGGCATGACACCGGACCGCAAGGTGCCCCTGGTGACCACCGACGCGGCCGGCGGGGACGACGCCGCCGGCAGCACCGACGAGCAGTCGGCCGCCGCGCACCAGGACGGGGATCGGGATGCCTGACGCCAACAGCCTGTACGGCCCGCTCGACCCGGCCCCGGACGCGGGCTGGGTCGACGCGCCGCCCCGGATGGGCTTCTTCACCGACACCAGCGTCTGCATCGGCTGCAAGGCGTGCGAGGTGGCCTGCAAGGAGTGGAACGGCGTCCCCGACTCGGGTTTCGACCTGCTCGGCATGTCGTACGACAACACCGGCGCGCTCACCGCGAACTCGTGGCGGCACGTCGCGTTCATCGAGCAGCCCCGCCCGGCCGGGCACGGCACGCCGCCGTTCGCCGGTGACCCGACCGGCCCGGCGATCAGCCCGGAGTCCGCGGCGGTCGGCGCGGTCACCGCACCCGACACGGGTACGAACCCTGGCCTGCCGCCGGGGCGGCCGGAGGCGGCGGCGCGGATGGCCGCCGGTCCGGAGTTCCTCGGCATGCCCGGCGCCCAGCCGCCCGGGCGGGTCACCGGCGTGGAGTCCCGTACCGACTTCCGCTGGTTGATGATGTCCGACGTGTGCAAGCACTGCACGCACGCGGCCTGTCTGGACGTGTGCCCGACCGGTTCGCTGTTCCGCACCGAGTTCGGCACCGTGGTGGTGCAGGAGGACATCTGCAACGGCTGCGGCTACTGCATCTCCGCCTGCCCGTACGGCGTGATCGACCAGCGTAAGGGCGACGGCCGGGCGTGGAAGTGCACGCTGTGCTACGACCGGATGGGCGCGGGCATGACGCCCGCCTGCGCGCAGGCGTGCCCGACCGAGTCGATCCAGTACGGCCCGCTCGACGAGCTGCGGGAACGGGCCGCCCGGCGGGTCACCGCGCTGCACGAGCACGGCGTGCCGGAGGCGCGGCTGTACGGCCACGACCCGACCGACGGTGTCGGCGGCGACGGCGCGTTCTTCCTGCTGCAGGACGAGCCGGAGGTGTACGGGCTGCCGCCGGACCCGGTGGTCACCACCCGGGACCTGCCGAAGATGTG
Organism: Micromonospora sp. CPM1; assembly: GCF_023896895.1. Classification (NCBI taxonomy): domain Bacteria; kingdom Bacillati; phylum Actinomycetota; class Actinomycetes; order Micromonosporales; family Micromonosporaceae; genus Micromonospora; species Micromonospora sp. CPM1. The sequence continues at coordinate 74,398 of NZ_JAMHIU010000022.1, read as the reverse complement.
GAAGCGGGCCGGGTTCGCCGCGCTGGCCATGGCGGCGGCTGCCGTCGCCGCGTTCGTCGGAGGATCGTCGTGAGCCCGGACCGCCCGGTCGGTGACCTGTTCCGCCGCTTCCGCGAGCGCCTGTCCGCGGAACGGGAGAACGGCACCGCCGCCGAACGCGAGAACGGCAGCCGGGCCACCGCGGCCGGTCCCGGCGTGGGACGGACCGACGCGGGCTCCCGCGACGCCGGGCTGGCCCCGCACCCGCCCCGCGACGCGTCCCCGCGCCGGCGCAGGGGCGGCAAGGGCGGCGGGGAGCAGCTCAACGTGCCGCCGGCGGAGTTCACCTCCTACTACGGCCGGCCCGTCCTCAAGCCGCCGGTGTGGCGGTGGGACATCGCCGCGTACCTGTTCACCGGCGGCCTCGCCGCCGGTTCGTCGCTGCTGGCCGCGGGCGGGCAGCTCACCGGCCGCCCGGCGCTGCGCCGCGCCGGGCGGATCGCCGCGCTGGCCGGGGTCGGCGCGAGCACCTACTTTCTGATCAACGACCTGGGCCGGCCGTCGCGCTTCCACCACATGCTGCGGGTGGCGAAGGTGACCTCGCCGATGTCGGTGGGCACCTGGATCCTCAGCGTGTTCGGCCCGGCCGCCGGGGTCGCCGCGGTCGCCGAGGCGGCCCCGCTGCTGCCCGAGCGCGGCGTGCTGGGGCTCGGGCGCCGGCTGCTGCCCCCGGCCGGGCACGCCGCCGGTGTGGTCGCCGCCGTCACCGCGCCGGCGCTGGCCACGTACACCGGGGTGCTGCTGGCGGACACGGCGGTGCCGTCGTGGCACGAGGCGTACCCGGAACTGCCGGCCGTCTTCGCGGGCAGCGCCCTGGCCAGCGGCGCCGGTGTCGGGCTGGTGGCCGCGCCCTGCGCCCAGGCCGGTCCGGCGCGGCGCCTCGCGGTCGCGGGCGCGGCGATGGAGCTGTGGGGTTCGCACCGGGTGGAGAACCGGCTGGGACTGCTCAGCGAGCCCTACACGCAGGGCACGCCGGGGAAGCTGCTGCGCGCGGGCCGGGCGCTGACCGCCGCCGGTGTGGTCGGCGCGCTGGTCGGCCGGCGCAGCCGGGTGCTGTCCGCGCTCTCCGGCGGCGCGCTGATCGCCGCGTCGGTGTGCACCCGGTTCGGCATCTTCCACGGCGGGGTCGCCTCGGCGCGCGATCCGCGGTACACGGTCGTGCCGCAGCGCGAACGCGCCGACCGGCGGGCCGCCGACCAGGTCTGACACCTCCCCGGGCGGCCTTCCGTCCGCTGTGGTTGACTGCTGCGTGGAGGCGTTCAGGCGGCTGGTGCCCCTCCCGGTCTTCAAAACCGGTGTGGTCCGGGACCCGGGCCAGGCGGGTTCGATTCCCGTCCGTCTCCGCCAAACCGTTCCCGGGAGTGCGCGATGCGTGAGGTCGATCCGCGACGGCGGGTGCCGCGCACCGACGCGCTGCTCGCCGATCCCGCGCTGGCCGCCGCCGCCGGCACGCTGGGCCGCGACCGGGTCAAGGCCGCGATCGTCCGCGCCCAGGACCGCGCCCGCCGCGGCGAGCTGACCCCCGATCAGGTACGCGACGCGGCGCTGGCGGACCTGCCCGGCCGGACGCCACGGGCGGTGCTCAACGCCACCGGTGTCGTGCTGCACACCAACCTGGGCCGCGCCCCGCTCGCCCCGTCCGCCGTGGACGCGCTCGTCGCCGCCGCCGGGCACACCGACGTGGAACTGGACGTGCGGACCGGGCGGCGGGCCCGGCGCGGCCGGGAGGCGCTCGACGCACTCGCCGCGGCCGTGCCCGACGCCGGGGCGGTGCACGTGGTGAACAACGGCGCCGCCGCGCTGGTGCTGGCCGCGACCGCGCTGGCCGCCGGCCGGGAGATCGTGGTGAGCCGCGGCGAGCTGGTCGAGATCGGCGACGGGTTCCGCCTGCCCGACCTGCTGGCCAGCACCGGCGCGCGGCTGCGCGAGGTGGGCACCACCAACCGCACCACCCGCGCCGACTACGAAGCCGCGATCGGCGAGCAGACCGGGTTCGTGCTGAAGGTGCACCCGTCGAACTTCGTGGTCACCGGCTTCACCTCGGCGGTGCCGGTGGCCGAGCTGGCCACGCTGGGCGTACCGGTGGTGGCCGACATCGGGTCGGGGCTGCTCGCGCCGGATCCGCTGCTGCCGGCCGAACCGGACGCGGCCACCACGCTGCGCGCGGGCGCGCACCTGGTCACCGCCAGCGGCGACAAGCTGCTCGGCGGCCCGCAGGCCGGGCTGCTGCTCGGCGACGCCGACCTGGTGCAGCGGCTGCGCCGGCACCCGCTGGCGCGGGCGCTGCGGGTCGACAAGCTCACCCTCGCCGCGCTCGCCGCCACCCTGTACGCGCCGACCACGCCCACCCGCGACGCGCTGCACGCCGACCCGGCCCGGCTGCGGGAGCGGCTGGAACGGCTGCGGGACCGGCTCGGCGAGGACGGCTGCAAGGCCGAGGTGGTGCCGTCGGCTGCGGTCGTCGGTGGCGGCGGGGCGCCCGGCGTGGAGCTGGACTCGTGGGCGCTGAGCCTGCCCGAGCGGTACGCCGAGCCGCTGCGCACCGGCGACCCGGCGGTCCTCGGCCGGGTGCTGCACGGCCGGCTCCTGCTGGACCTGCGCGCCGTGCCGGAGGACGCCGACGACCGGGTCCGCGCGGCCGTGCTGAGCGTGGGGGACTGACCGGCATGTGGGTGGTGGCGACCGCCGGGCACGTGGACCACGGCAAGTCCACGCTGGTGCGGGCGCTGACCGGGATGGAACCGGACCGGTGGGCGGAGGAACGCCGCCGCGGCATGACCATCGACCTCGGCTTCGTCTGGACCGCACTGCCGTCGGGCGGCACTGTCGCCTTCGTCGACGTACCCGGGCACGAGCGGTTCGTGCCGAACATGCTCGCCGGTGTCGGCCCGGTCCCGGCCGCGCTGATCGTCGTGGCCGCCGACGAGGGCTGGATGCCGCAGTCCGCCGAGCACCTGGCCGCGCTGGACGCGCTGGGTGTGTCGTACGGGCTGCTGGCGGTGACCCGCGCGGACCTGGCCGATCCCGGGCCGGCGACGGCGCGCGCCCGCGCGGAGATCGCCGCGACGTCGCTGGGTGAGGTGGAGGCGGTGCCGGTCTCCGCGGTCACCGGCGCCGGACTGCCCGAGCTGCGCGCCGCCCTGGACCGGCTGACCGCCCGGCTGCCCGACCCGGCCGCTGACGCGCCGGTGCGGCTCTGGGCGGACCGCGCGTTCACCGTGCGCGGCAGCGGCACCGTGGTCACCGGCACGCTCGGCGGCGGCCGGCTGCGCGTCGGCGACGAGCTGGAGCTGGCCGCCACCGGTGAGGCGGTGCGGGTACGCGGACTGCACTCCCTCGGTGTCGCGCGTGCCGAGGTCGAGGCGGTGGCCCGGGTCGCGGTGAACCTGCGCGGGCTGTCCCGGGACCGGGTCGGGCGCGGCGACGCGCTGCTCACACCCGGCCGGTTCGGGCGTACCGACCTGCTCGACGTGCGGCTGGCCGGCGACCCGGCCGCCGACCTGCCGGCCACGCTCACGCTGCACGTGGGCTCGGCGGCGGTGCCCGCCCGGGTCCGGCCGCTGGGCCCGGACACGGTACGGCTGCGCCTGGCCCGCCCGCTGCCGCTGCTGATCGGGGACCGGGCGCTGCTGCGCGACCCCGGCCGGCACCACGTCGCGGGCGGCGTGACGGTGCTGGACGTGGACCCGCCGCCGCTGCGCCGCCGGGGCGCGGCGGCCGCCCGAGCGGCGGTGCTGGCCGGACTGGACGGGCGGCCGGACCTGGCCGGCGAACTGCGCCGGCGACGGCTGGTCCGGGCCGGTGACCTGACCCGGATGGGCGTGCCGCCGACCGCGACGCCGGTGGCCGGGCAGTGGCTGGCCGACCCGGAGCACTGGCGGGACCTGGGCCGTCGCCTCACCGACGAGGTGGCCCGGTACGCCGCCGAACATCCGCTCGCCGCGGGCGTACCCGTCGACGTGCTGCGCCACCGGCTCGACCTGCCCGACCGTGCCCTGGTCACGGCGCTGCTGCGCCCGCCGCTGCGGCTGCGCGACGGCCTGGTCACCGCCGCCGGGCAGGGGACACTGCCGGACCCGGTGGCCCGGGCGGTGGACCGGGTCCGGGCCGAGTACGGCGACCGCCCCTTCCAGGCCCCGGAGGCGCACCACCTGGCCGACCTCGGGCTCGGCCCCCGCGAGATCGGCGCCGCGGTCCGGGCCGGCGCGCTGCTGAAGCTGGCCGAGAACGTGGTGCTGCTGCCCGGCGCCCCGGACGACGCGGTGCGCGTGCTCGCCGGGCTGCCGCAGCCGTTCACGCTCAGCGCCGCCCGGCAGGCGCTCGGCACCACCCGCCGGGTGGCGGTGCCGCTGCTGGAGCTGCTGGACCGGCGCGGCGCCACCCGCCGGCTGCCCGACGACGCCCGCGAGGTGGTCCGCCCGCCGGGCTGAGCCAACCGGCGCCACCGGCCCGAGCCGGTCACCTACCGTGACGCCATGGACCCTTCCGCGGTCTGGCGGGACAAGAACCACAAGTGGCGGATCGAGGCGTACCGGGCGCCGGACCTGCGCTTCGCCATCTACGCCACGAACGGCCCCACCGAGTCGGCGCCGCTGTGGCTGTTCGGGATGGCCGCGCTCGCCCGCTGGCTGATGACCCACGCGATCTCACTGGACGACCTGGAGACCGACTGATGGGCGTGCAGGTCGCGCTGGTGCTGGTGCTGATCCTGGTCAACGCCGCCCTGTCCGGCAGCGAGATGGCGCTGGTGAGCCTGCGGGAGGGACAGCTGCGGCGGCTGGCGCGCTCCGGGCGGGCCGGGGCGCGGCTGAGCCGCCTCACCCGCGAACCGAACCGCTACCTGGCCACCATCCAGCTCGGCATCACGCTCGCCGGGTTCCTCGCCTCGGCCGCCGCCGCGGTGACGCTCGCCGAGCCGCTGGTCGGCCCGCTGGGCTTCCTCGGCGGGGCCGCCCGCCCGGTGGCGGTGTTCCTGGTGACGCTGCTGCTGACGTTCCTCACGCTCGTGGTGGGGGAGCTGGCGCCCAAGCGGCTGGCCATGCAGACGGCGGAGCGGTGGGCGCTGATCAGCGCCGGGCCGCTGGACCTGCTGGCCCGGCTGTCCCGGCCGGCGGTGTGGCTGCTGGGCCGCTCCACCGACCTGCTGGTCCGGCTCGCCGGCGGCGACCCGCGCGCCAGCCGGCAGGAGGTGACCGAGGAGGAGCTGCGGGAGATGCTGGTCAGCCAGCGCGGCCTGTCCGCCCAGCAGCGGGAGATCCTCGCCGGGGCGTTCGACATCGCCGGCCGTACGCTGCGGGAGATCATCGTCGCGCGCCGCGACGTGACCACGCTGCCCTCCGACCTGCCCGCGGCCGAGGCGATGCGCCGGCTCGCGGCCACCGGCCGGTCCCGGGCGCCGGTGATCGGCCCCGGCGGGCTCGACGACGTGTGCGGCACCGTGCACATCCGCGACCTGGTGGACGCCGACGGCGCGCGCGTCGGCGACCGCGCCCGACCGCCGGTGCTGCTGCCGGGCACGCTGCCGGTGGCCGACGCGATGCGGCAGCTGCGCCAGCGGCACGAGCAGCTCGCCCTGGTGGTCGACGAGTACGGCGGCGTGGACGGCCTGGTCACCATGGAGGACCTGCTCGAGGAGGTGGTCGGCGAGCTGTACGACGAGACCGACCGGGACGTGCGCCGCGCCGTCCGGGAACCCGACGGGGCGCTGCTGCTGCCCGGTGACTTCCCGCTGCACGACCTGCCCGACGTGGGCGTGCGCGTGACGTTCCCGCTGTCGCGCGAGTACACCACTGTGGCCGGGCTGGTGCTGGCCGGCCTGGGCCGGCTGCCCGAGGGCCCGGGGGAGCGGGTCCGGCTGCCCGGCCTCACCGTCGAGGTGGTCGAGGTGGCGGGACGGGCGATCCGCCGGGTCCGGCTGCGCGGTCCCGCTGTGGGCCGCACGTCGGACTGACACCCGGACGGGGGACAGCCGCCCGATCCCCGCCCCGGCCCGCGCCGCCGGTCGTACGGTGCGGGCGTGAAGGACCGAGGGATGCGTACGTTCGTCACCGTGCTGGCCGGGCTGGCCGTGATCTACTTCGGCTTCACCGGAAGCCGCGACAGCGGCGGGGAGGGCGGCGTCTCCGGCGGCGTGGTGCTGCTGGCGCTGCTCGCCTCGCTGCTGGCCTGGAACCTGACCAAGCCCGGCCCGGCGAAGTAGCCGTCCGGCTCAGTGTGCCGTCGCGGCGCTGCGGCTCACCTCGCCCGCCGACTCCTCGCCCAGGGCCACCCGCACCAGCGCCGACGCCAGCCGGCCGAAGTCGGCCTCGCCGACCAGCCCGACCAGCGCGCCCGGGCTCGCCGGCAGGCCCAGCCGCCGCGCCCCGGCGAGCGTGCGCCGGTCGGCGTACGGGCGCACGTCCGGCCACACCGACTGTGCCTCCCGCAGGAAGATGTCCGCACCGGTGGGGCCGATGCCGGGGAACTCGGTGAGCAGCCGGCGCAGCACGGCCGGTTCGGAGCCGGCCTCCTTGTGCAGCCGGCGCAGGTCGCCGTGCCAGCGGTCCAGGCAGAGCCGGGCGCCGGTGCCGAGCATGGTGGCGGTCCGCTCGTCGTAGCGCCGGTAGTGGCCCCGGCCCAGCGCGTCGACCCGGTCCTGCCAGCTCGCCGCCTCCATCGCCTGCGGGGTGCGGTAGCCGGCCGCGAACAGCTCCCGGGCGGCGGCCACCGCCACCGAGGCCCGGATCCGGGTGCTCAGCAGCGTGGTGAGCACCAGCAACTGGTAGAGCGGGCCGGGCCGGTCCGCGAGGGCGATGCCGGCCTCCTCCGCGTACGTGCGGGACTGCCGGTCCAGCAGGGCACGCGCGACGTTGCGATCGTCTGGCATCCACCCGGCTTACCCGCCCCGGCCCCGGCCAGACCCCCGGGCCGATCCGGAATGCGCCGGGCGGCGACGGGTACGCCGGTCGGGTGCGCGGTCGACGGCCGTGCGCTCCACCGGGAAGGAGAGACCCGTGGTCAAGCCGCAGCAGGAGGAACTGCGCCGGAACGATCTCGGCGCCACCAGCCAGGACAGCCGCAAGACGGCCACCCAGGCGGGCAGCCGTTCGCGGGGCGGGGGCACGTCGAACGCCGACGCGGGACGGCCCGTCCCGAAGGGGCAGGTGTCGCCGTACGGCCCGGCCGGTGAGCCGGTGGCCGACGACGAGAGCGACAGCTAACCGCGAGCCGACGTCGGCCGCAGTCGCCGCCAGGTGGCTGCGGCCGACAGCCCGTACGCCAGGTGCGGGATCAGGTCGGAGACCCAGTCGCTGCGGCGCCAGGTACGCGGGTCGGTCACGCCGAGCGCCGTCATCGAGCCGTCGGAGGTGGCCATCACGCCGCCGCCGAGCAGCACCGTGGCCAGCGGCATCGGAATCCGCCGGCGCGCGGCGAGCACGCCGAACCCGGCCCCGGCGGCGATGCCCATGGCGTACCCCAGGAACGGCCCCAGACCGGAGCGGCGGTTCGCCGCCTCGTCGCCGGGGCCCAGGTCGACGTGCGTCACGTCGGCCAGCCGTCCGGCGACCGATTCCGGGGTGCTGCTGGCCGGACGGGCCCGCAACGCCATGTCCAGGTACGAGACCGCGTTGAGGACGGCGCTGCCGACGGCGCCCGCGATGGCGCCGTCGACAACCGCTGCCGTCCTCACTTCGGGTCACCCGGTTCCCGGTTGCCCTTGGGGCCGTAGGTCCGTTCGCCCCGGACCACACCCCGTTGCCCCCGGTCGTCCTGGAGGATCCGGTTGGCGACCTGGTTCGCCTCCTTGTCGGCCGCCCGTCCGGACTGCTCGACGAGGTCGCGAAGGCGTGCCCGCTGCTTGTCGTACGCGTTGCTGCCCGGCCGTGGTCCTGGCATCTCTGCCTCCTCCGGATCGCTGTCGGCTGACGTAGGCGTCTACCCGCCCGGGCCGGGACCAACCGTTGCCGGGGCGATCCCCGCCGCGCCGGGCGCCCGGCCCGGCGCTCAGTCCGGGGCCCGGACCACGGCTACCGGGCAGGCGGAGCGGTGCAGGATTCCCTGGCTCACCGAGCCGAGCAGCAGCCCGCCCAGCTCGCCCCGGCCCTGCCGGCCCACCACGACGAGCTGGGCCCCGGCCGACGCCGTGGTCAGCGCCGCGACCGGTTTGGCGCGTACCGCCTCGGCGTGCACCGTGAGGTCCGGCCACCGTTCGCCGATCCCGGCCAGCGCCTCGGTGAGCACCCGCTCGTCCTCCTCGGCCCGGTCGTCCCGCCCGCGCGGGGCCGGGCGGGCGTGCACCACGTGCAGCGGGGCGCCGCGCGCGGACGCGGTCTCGGCGGCGAACTCGACGGCGGCGCGCGACAGCGTGGAGCCGTCCACCCCGACCACGACCGGGCCGTCCGCGCGGGCGGTGCCGCGCGCGATCAGCACTGGGCAGTCGGCGTACGAGGCGACCTGCACCGCCACCGACCCGACCACGAGCGCGGCGAACCCGCCCAGTCCCCGGTCGCCGAGCACGATCACGGCGGCGGTGGGGGACTCGCCGAGCAGCACCGCTGCTGCCTCCCCGTCGATGATCTCGCCGGTGATGCGCAGCCCGGGTGCCTCCGCCTCGGCCACCGCGACCGCGTCGGTGACCAGTTGCTCGGCCTGGTTGCGCAGCCCGGCGCCGGGCGGTGACCCGGCCGGCGCGGAGACCGGTACGCGCAGCAGCGGCCAGATGAAACCGTGTACGACCCGCAGCGGGCGGTTGCGCCGCCGCGCCTCCCGGGCCGCCAGGCGCACCGCCCACGTCGCGGGTTCGGAGCCGTCCACCCCGACCACCACCGCGGCCCCGTTCGCCGAGTTCACCAGTACCTCCTCGTGGCCGGCGCTCCCGCGGCCAGTATCGCGGCCCGGGCGGGCGGCCCGGGGCGATACCGCCGGTGTCGCCCGGTGGGTACGCTGGCGTGCAGCACCCAGGGGAGGAGCCCCGTCGATGGATCAGCCGGACGGACCGAGCACCGCCCGCATGATCGACTACTGGCTCGGCGGCCGGCACCACCGCCCGGTGGACGTCGCCGCGGCCGCCGCGTTCGAGGCGGCGTACGGGCCCTGCGCGGCGATCTTCCGGTCGCTGCGCGCTTTTCTCGGCCGCACCGTGCGGGCCATGGCCGCCGACGGGATCGACGGGTTCCTGGTCTTCGGCGCGGGCGTGCCCACCTGCGGGAACGTGCACGAGGTCGCGCCGGAGGCGACGGTGCTCTACACCGACGTGGACCCGGAGACGGTCCGGCTGGGCCGCAGCCTGCTGGCCGGCAGCGACCGGGCCGGGTACGGCTACGGCGACGCCACCGACATCGGGACCGTCGACCGGGCGCAGTTGCACCGGTTCGTGCCGGGCTGGGGGAGACGGCCGGTGGGTGTGGTCTTCCTCGGGCTGGCGGCGTTCCTGGACGACGACACGCTCGCCCGTACGCTCGACGAGCTGTACCAGGCGGCGGCGCCCGGCAGCCGGCTGGCGATCGACTTCGACACCGAGGAGCTGGCCGGGCACCCCGAGGCGCTGGCCATGATGGGCCCGGCGTTCCGGATGCGGGCGCCCGAGCGGTTCGCGCCGCTGCTGGGCCGTTGGCAGCCGACCGACGACGGCATCGTGCCGGTGGCGCGGTGGCGGCCGGCGGGTGAGCCCGAGCCGGTGCCGGACGCGTTCCACGGCGCGCTGGCGCTCCGACCGGCCGCCTGAGCCGGTCCCGTCACGCCCGGCCGAGGCGGGGCGTTCGCCGTCGGGCGGCCTTCGTATGATGTTTGCCCTGTAGCAATAGTCGTCATCGGAGGATGAGCATGCCGGAGGCGTCCGGATCGGTGTCACGTGCCCTGCGCACGGCGCCACCCGACCAGCTGGCGGAGACCGCGGACGCGGTGCTGCGCCAGACGCTCGGGGCCGCGCGGGCGGAGGTGTTCGTCGCCGACTACCGCGCCAGCGGACTCTGGCCGGTGCTCGACCCGGACGTGCACGACGGCGGCCCGCTGCTGGCCCACACCGTCGCGCAGCGCTGTTTCAGCAGCCAGGAGCCGGTGCTGGACGTCGTCGAGGACGGCCGCTGCCGCGCCTACCTGCCACTGTCGGTGTGGGGGGAGCGGCTCGGTGTGCTGATGGTGGAGCTGCCCGGCGACCCGGATGCGGCCACTGTGGAGGCCGCCCGGGACGCCGCCGGGGAACTGGCCGTCGCGATCCGGGCGGCCGACCGGGAGACCGACCGGTACCGGCGTGCCCGGCGGCGCGAGCGGCTGAGCATGGCCGCCGAGATGCAGTGGGACCTGCTGCCGGGGCGCAGCGTACGGCTCGGTGACGCGCTGCTCGCCGGTCAGCTCGAACCGGCGTACACGGTGGGCGGTGACCACTTCGACTGGTCGGTGGACGGGGACCGGCTCACCCTCACCGTGCTCAACGGCACCGGCAGCGGGCTGGCCGCGTCGATGCTCACGGCGATGACGGTGAACGCCATGCGCAACGCCCGGCGTTCCGGCGGCAGCCTGGTGGAGCAGGCGGAGCTGGCCTCGGACACCATCTACTACCAGCACCGGGGCAGCCGGCACGTGGCCACGCTGCTGCTGGAGCTGGACAGCCGCCGGGGCGTGATGCGGGCGGTGGACGCCGGCTCACCGCAACTGCTGCGGCTGCGCGGGGGCCGGGTCACGCCGATCGCGCTGGAGCAGCAACTGCCGCTGGGCATGTTCGCCGAGACGCGCTACGACGTGCAGGAGTTCACTCTGGAGCCGGGCGATCGCCTCTTCGTCGTCAGCGACGGGGTGTACGCGGCGGAGCCCGACGAGCAGGAGCCGTACGGCGTCCGGGCGATGGCGCGCGCGATGCGGTCGACTCGGCTGCAGCCGGCGACCGAGGCAGTTGGTACGGTGATGCGCGAACTGCATGCGTACCATGCCGACGCGGATCTCCGTGACGACGCGGTCGTCGTCTGCCTTGACTGGCGCGGCTCCAGCCGGTCCGACGACGTGACGGGGCAGTGACGGGGGCGGCGGAGCGGACACGAGCGGGACGATCGCAGGGGACAGCGAGTGGAGCGACCTCCGAATCTTGCCGCGGCCATCGAATCGGCTGCGGAGGCGCTCATCGGTGTGCTCGACTCCGCGACGTCCCGGCACACCGTCAGCGTCTCGCCCACGCAGCTGCGGGTGCTGTCGCTGATCGTGTCGCATCCGGACACCAACGTGAACCGGCTGGCCGAGCTGCTGGACGTGGTCCCGTCGTCGGCGAGCCGGCTGTGCGACCGCCTGGAGGCGGTCGGCCTGCTGCGCCGGGTGGCGGACCCGCGCGACCGGCGGGAGGTGCGGCTGATCCCCACCGCGGCGGCGGAGACGCTGCTGCGCGACCTGCAGGACAGGCGGCACCGGGCGGTGCAGGCCGTGCTCGACCGGATGCCCAACCGGGTGCAGCACGAGTTGCTGCTGGCGCTGGTGGCGTTCAGCCAGGCCGCGACGGCGACCGCCCCGCAGGCCGGCTCGGATTCGACCGCCCGTACCGCCTGACGCCGCACACCCATGTCCGTCTGGCCGTCGACGCTCGACTAGTGTCCTAGGATGCCTTAGCGGTTGTGACGGTCGCCACCGTGACACCACTGAGCAACGACGCAGCGGGCACCCGGAGAAGAACGGCGAGCCCGATATAGTGGCAGCGCAACTGGGCGGCCCGTGATCACTGGCCGCGTCGGGGAGGTCCCAGCCCGGGATCACAGAGGGCGCCGGCGTCTGACCGGCCGGCAACGCGCACGTCCCTCCAGCAGCCGTTCATCCGGCTGCCGGACCGTGCTGCGAAGGGAGGGTTCGGTGTCGCGTCGGCCGGCTCCAGCGGAGCAACCGGATTCCGGGACCGCCACGGTCGTGGGAGACCGCGTCCTCACGCTGCCCAACCTGATCAGCTTCGTCCGGCTCGTCGGCGTGCCGATCTTCCTCTACCTGTTCCTCGTGGTCCGGGCCGACGTCGCCGCCATCGCGGTGCTCGCCGTCGGCGGCACCAGCGACTGGGTGGACGGCTGGATCGCCCGCCGCCTGGGCCAGGTGAGCCGGCTCGGGGAGTTGCTCGACCCGCTGGCCGACCGCCTCTACATCCTCGCCACGCTGCTGGCGTTCACCGCCCGCGAGGTGGTGCCCTGGCAGTTCACCGGCGCGCTGCTGGCCCGGGAAGTGCTGCTGCTGGTGTCCCTCGGGGTGCTGCGCCGCTACGGCTACGGCCCGCCGCCGGTGCACTACGTGGGCAAGACCGCGACGTTCCTGCTGCTGGCGGCGTTCCCGATCCTGCTGCTCGCCGACGCGGTGCCGGACATCGGCACCGCCGCCGGCGCGATCGGCTGGGGGCTGGCCTGGTGGGGCCTGGTCCTCTACTGGGTGGCCGGCGCGATGTACGTGGTGCAGGCGAGCCGCCTCGTGCGGGCCATGCGGGCGCGGCGTACCGAGGCGGCGGCATGACCACGCCGCCTCGGGACGGGGAGAAGGAGCGCGACCCGTCGAACCGGGTGTACGCGCCGGACTTCCTGACCGAGCTGTTCCGCAATCCGCTGGATCCGGGGTACGGGGACGCGGCGGCGCGCCGGGCGACGGGCTCGATGTCGCGGGTACGGCAGGTGCTGGGCCGGCCGGTGAGCCTGGTGGTGCTGGCGCTGATCGGTTTCCTGTTCGCGGTGGCGTACCGGGAGACGATGGCGGAGGAGCCGAGCCGCGCGACGGCGCGGGCGGGCCTGGTCGCCGAGATCAAGGGGCGGGAGGCGGAGACCGACCGGTTGACCGAGCGCGCCGAGCAGTTGCGTGAGGAGGTCGGCCGGCAGCGGGACGCGACGTTGAGCGGTTCGCAGGCGTCCCGGTTGCGCACGCTGGAGGCGGGGACCGGCCTGGCCCGGGTGCGCGGGGACGGCGTGGTGGTGCGGCTGGCCGACGCGGCGGCGGACCAGGACGGGGTGACCGGCGGGGACGCGGGCCCGTCCCGGGTGCTGTATTCGGATCTGCAGAAGGTCGCGAACGCGTTGTGGGCGGCGGGCGCCGAGGCGGTGGCGGTGAACGGCCAGCGGTTGACGGCGACGTCGACGATCCGTTCGGCGGGTGAGGCGATCCTGGTGGACTACCGGCCGGTGACGGGTCCGTACGAGGTGCAGGCGATCGGGCCGCGGTCGATGCGGGACCGGTTCGACGAGAGCCGGGCGGCGGCGTTGATGCGTGAGGTGGCGCGGACGACGGGTCTGTCGTTCGGGGTGAAGCGGGTCGAGGACCTCACGTTGCCGGCGGCGCCGCAGCCGCGGCTACGCTACGCCGAGCCTTCGGTGAGTCCGAGTGCGCGCCCGTCGGGTTCGGGTGGCGCGGGTTCGTCGAGTCCCGGGTCGTCCGGCCCGGGTGGTTCTTCCAGCCCCTCGGGAGGTGGCCGATGATCGCGGTGCTGGCGTTGCTCGCCGGTGTGGTGCTCGGGGTGTATCTGGACCCCACGGTGCCGGCGGCGTTGCAGCCGTATCTGCCGATCGCGGTGGTGGCCGCGTTGGACGCGGTGTTCGGTGGGGTGCGGGCGAAGCTGGACCGGATCTTCGACGACAAGCAGTTCGTGGTGTCGTTCATCTCGAACGTGCTGGTGGCGGCTCTGATCGTGTACCTGGGTGACCAGTTGGGCGTGGGCGGTCAGTTGTCCACCGGTGTGGTGGTCGTGCTCGGGGTGCGCATCTTCGGAAATGTGGCGGCGATCCGCCGGCACCTGTTCCGGGCGTAGGTTTGTGGCGATGAGCGAGGAACACAGGGAGACGGGTACCGGGTGGCCGCGGCCGGGGGAGCCGGCGCGGCCGTCGGGTCCGGCGGGTGAGCCGGATCCGCGCCCGGACGCGCCCGATCCGGACGAGTTGAGCCCGTTGGCGCCGGTGGAGCCGGTGCCGGACGAGGCGGAGCCCGCGGAGCGGGAGGCGGTGCCGGAGTCCGAGCCGGAGCCGGGTGCGGTGGCCGGTGCGGGGGCGCCGTCGGCGGCGCGGCGGTTCTCGTCGGCGGGCGCGATGATCGCGGTGTTGCTGGCGTTGCTGGGTTTCACGCTGGTGGTGCAGTTCAAGACGACGTCGACGGATCCGACGCTCGCGGCGACGCGGGAGGAGGACCTGGTGCGGATCTCGTCGGATCTGGATTCGCGGGAGCGGCGGCTGCGCCAGGAGATCGAGTTGCTGGAGGAGAGCCAGCGGCAGCTGCGCTCGGGTGAGCAGGGCCGGCAGGCGGCGCTGGATGAGGCGACGCGGCGGGCGGACGAGCTGGGCATCCTGGCGGGTACGTTGCCGGCTGCGGGTCCGGGTCTTGAGGTGCGGTTCTCGGGGCCGGCGAAGGCGGTGTCGTCGACGCGGATCCTGGACGCGGTGCAGGAGCTGCGGGGTGCGGGCGCGGAGGCGATGCAGATCCAGGGCACGGACGGTACGGCGGCGCGGATCATCGCGTCGACGTATTTCGTGGACGGGCCGGACGGTGCGCTGGTGGTGGACGGGCGGCGGTTGACGGGTCCGTTCACGATCATGGTGATCGGTGATCCGGCGACGATGCGTACGGCGTTGAACATTCCCGGCGGGGTGGTCGCATCGGTGCGGGACGGCGGCGGTAACGTGACCTCCGAGGATCGTGAGGTTGTGGAGGTTTCGCAGCTGCACGCGCCGATCAAGCTGGACCACGCCCGGCCGGTCTCGTGACCGGTCGCGGCCGCGCCGGTTTCTCCGGTGCACCGATGACGAAGGACGCAGTTGGTGATTCCTGAGGATCTGCGGTACACCGCCGAGCACGAGTGGGTGGTCGGTGGTGACGGTGGTGTCGTCCGCGTCGGTATCACGCACTTCGCGCAGGACGCCCTGGGTGACATCGTGTTCGTGCAGCTGCCGGAGCCCGGTGCGGTGGTGGCGGCGGGCGAGTCGCTGGGCGAGATCGAGTCGACGAAGAGCGTGTCGGAGATCTACGCGCCGTTGAGCGGTACGGTGGCGGCGCGCAACGAGGCGTTGGCCGACACCCCTGAGGTGATCAACACGGATCCGTACGGTGCGGGGTGGTTGGTGGAGATCACTCCGGACGATCCGGCGGCGGTCGAGGGTCTGCTGACCGCCGATGCGTACCGCGAGCTCACCGAGAGCTGAGTTCGTGCTGTTCCGGGCGGCGGCGAGGTTCCGCGCGTCCGGTTGCCCTGCATTTCGGCGCTGGCTAGGCTCGCCCAGTCGACCGAGAACCAATAGTTTGAGCGTTGCGGAATGCGCCTTCCCGGGCACGGGGAGCCAGCCGCCGGGTGTGGTGTTGCCCGGCGGCCAGACCCGCCATTCCCTGACGCCGACCGAACAGATCCGTGAGGTGGTCCCATGACGCGCCCAGACGACGAGTTCCCCCCGCTCGACGTCACTTCGACGCTCAATCTCGGTTCGCTCGACGAAGTGCTGGAGGGGCCGGACACCGATGTGGTGCCGAGCCGCATGTCCGGCTCGTTGCCGCCGGGTATGGCGTTGCTGGTGGTTCGCCGGGGTCCGAATGCGGGTGCCCGGTTCCTGTTGGACCACGATGTGACGACGAGTGGGCGGCACCCGGACAGTGACATCTTCCTGGACGACGTGACTGTGTCGCGTCGGCACGCGGAGTTCCACCGTGACGGTGGGACGTTCACGGTGCGGGATGTGGGCAGCCTGAACGGCACGTACGTGAATCGTGAGCGGGTCGAGGCGGCGACGCTGAGCAACGGTGACGAGGTGCAGATCGGCAAGTTCCGGGTGGTGTTCATCGCCGGTCCGCGCCCGGAGGAGGAGGCCGGCCGGGGGTGAACGAGCCTGCGGCTTCGACGCCGTCCGGGGCGGCGCGGGCGCCTGCGCTGATGAGTATCGGCGAGGTGCTGGCGCAGTTGCGGCCGGAGTTTCCGGACGTCACGATCTCGAAGTTGCGGTTCCTGGAGGCCGAGGGCCTGGTGGAGCCGCAGCGGACGCCGGCGGGTTATCGGAAGTACGGCTGGGACGATGTGGCGCGGTTGCGGTTCGTGTTGACCGCGCAGCGGGATCAGTACCTGCCGTTGCGGGTGATCCGGGAGCAGTTGGCCCAGTGGGACGGGTCTGGTCCGTCGCCGGGGCGGGGGCGGCCGAATCTGGTGGCTGTGGGTCCGGGTGGTGAGGTTCCGGGCCGGGAGCCGGTGGAGTCGGTCGAGTCGTCGGAGGTGCGGCTGGACCGGGCGGGTCTGATCGCTCGTAGTGGTGTGGACGAGTCGACGCTCGCGGAGTTGGAGCGGCTGGGTGTGCTGGTGTCGGATCCGCCGGGGTGGTACGACGCGGACGCGTTGATCATCGCGAGTGCGGTGGCGGGTCTGGCGGCGTACGGGCTGGAGCCCCGGCATCTGCGGGCGTACCGGTTGTCGGCGGATCGTGAGGTCGGGTTGTTCGCGCAGTTGGTGGCGCCGTTGGCGCGGCAGAGCGATCCGCGGGCGCGGGCGCGGGCGGCGGAGACGGCGCGGGAGTTGGTGGCGTTGTCGCAGCGGTTGCACGCGGCGTTGGTGCGGGTGGGGCTGCGGTCGACGTTGGGCCGGTGAGCTCGTCGGAGGGGCCGGGTGCGGTGTGCGCCCGGCCCTTCTGCGTGGGTGGGCGCGGAAAGATCTGGTCGGTGGAGCGTGTCGTAGGCTTGCCGGGGTATGCCCGTCCGGCGAGGCGTGGTGCACGTAGCGCGTGGGACTCCCGTGTCCTGGTCCGTGTACCGTGCAGGGAAGGGCGCGGTGCAAGGTGACGACGACACGGAGGCGGCGGTGCGCGAGCTGAGCGTGGTCGGAGTTCGGGTGGAGTTGCCCAGCAACCAGCCGATCGTCCTGCTGCGGGAGGTCGAGGGGGACCGCTATCTGCCGATCTGGATCGGCGCGGTCGAGGCGACGGCGATCGCTTACGAGCAGCAGGGGGTCAAGCCGGCCCGGCCGTTGACGCACGATCTTCTCCGGGATGTGCTGGCGGCGTTGCAGGCGCCGTTGCGGGCGGTGGAGATCACCGAGTTGAAGGAGAACGTGTTCTACGCGGATCTTCTCCTCGGTGACGGTGTGCGGGTGTCGGCGCGGCCGAGTGACTCCATCGCGTTGGCGTTGCGGGTGGGTGCTCCGATTCGTTGTGCGGAGCAGGTCCTCAGCGAGGCGGGGATCGTGATCCCGGACGAGCAGGAGGACGAGGTGGAGAAGTTCCGGGAGTTCCTGGAGCAGGTGCGTCCGGAGGACTTCGCGGGTTGAGGTGTCCCGGCCGGGTGGCCGGGGTCGGCGTGGTGGTGGCCGGCGCGGCGTGTCGCGGTGTCTCCTGCGGGTGAAGTCCGGGGGGCGGCGTTAGGGTTGCCGTGTCGAGGGGTGCGCGTACGGGGAGTCGGCGCGGCACCGCCACGGGCGCGGGGAGGTTGGTCCGGATGCACGAGCCGCGGGATCCTGGTCCGGGTGCGGAACAGCAGGCGGGTGTGGGGGCCGATCCGGCCGGTGACGGCGAGGTCGGTTACCGGGGTGTGACCGCGTGTTCGGCGGTGGGGATCAGTTACCGGCAGTTGGACTACTGGGCGCGTACGGCGCTGGTGGTGCCGAGTGTGCGTGACGCGTCGGGTTCGGGGACGTCGCGGTTGTACTCGTTCCGCGACCTGGTGGTGTTGAAGGTCGTGAAGCGGCTGCTGGACGCCGGGGTGTCGTTGCAGAACATCCGTAAGGCGATCGAGGCGTTGCGGTCGCGTGGGGTGGACGATCTGGCGGGCATCACGTTGATCTCCGACGGGACGACCGTGTACGAGTGCCGGTCGCCGGAGGAGGTGGTCGACCTGTTGCAGGGCGGCCAGGGGGTGTTCGGCATCGCGATCGGTGGTGCGTTCAAGGAGATCCAGGGTTCGTTGTCGCATCTGCCGGCGGAGCCGGTGGGTGGGCAGGAGCCGGCCGTGCCGGCGGTGGAGCCGGAGGCGGAGTCGGTGGGTGACGAGCTGGCGGCGCGCCGGGCCCGGCGCCGGGCGGGGTGACCTGCGTCGCGTCTCGTTGACGGGATCGCGCCGCGCCCAAAAAAGGGTGCGGCGCGATTCGTGTTTTGGTGACGGGGTGTGGTCTCCGCCTGGTGGTTGAGGCGGGTGGCCGGTGTGGACCGGGCCGGGTGAGAGTCGTCGCAGGTCACGGCATGTGTGCGCGTGATGTCCGAAAAGGACGGTACGTCGGGCGGCTTGACGCCTTGTGTGCGACCGGTTGCGGTGCGTCCACCTTCTCCGGCCGGGTTGCTGACTGTCCGTGATCGACAGTTCTCGGGATCCGGACAGGGGCGGCGTGAAGTGTCGTGGCGGGCGCGCTATGGTCCGTTCCGGTCGTCGGCGTGTCGACGTCACGGCGGAACGCTGTGTGACGCCGCGCCGGACGGCGAGCCCCTGCCGCGGCGCTGCCCGCGGACCCCTGCTGGAAGGACCCGAGCATGACGGTGACGAGCGAGACCACCCCGATCTCCCACTACGAACGCATCGGCGGCGCGGCCGCGGTGAAGGCCGCGGTGGAGCTGTTCTACGACAAGGTCCTGGCCGATCCGGATCTGGCCGGCTACTTCGCCGACGTGGACATGGTGGAGCAGCGGCGGCACCTGGCGCTGATGCTGGCGGTGGTGCTCGGTGGCCCGAACGAGTACGCGGGTCGTGGGCTGGCCGAGGCGCATCAGCCGCTGAACATCACCGGTGGGCACTACGCGAAGGTCGGTGAGCACCTGACGGCGACGCTCGTCGAGCTGGGTGTGCCGGCGGACGTGATCGCCGACGTGCAGGTCGTGCTCGGGCAGGTGCGGGAGCAGGTCGTGTCGGCGGGGGACGCCTGAGCGTGGACGTCGCACGGCTCAAGCAGAGCTGGTCCCTGGTCGCCGGGCACGGCGACCAGGTGCCGCTCTACTTCTATTCGACGCTGTTCCTGGCGCATCCGGAGACCCGGCAGATGTTCCCCACGAACATGGCCGGGCAGCGGGACCGTCTGGTGGCGGCGCTGGGGCATGTGGTGTCCCACGTGGACCAGGTGGACCGGCTGGTCGGGTTCCTGCGGGATCTCGGCGCGGACCACCGGAAGTTCGCGGTGCGCGCCGAGCACTACCCGGCGGTCGGTGAGGCGCTGCTGGCGACGTTGCGGCACTTCTGCGGTGAGGCGTGGACCGAGGAGCTGGCCGCGGACTGGGCCGCGGCGTACGGGCTCGTCGCGCAGGTGATGACGGAGGGCGCGCAGGCCGCGGAGGCGCAGTCGCCGCCGTGGTGGGTGGCGGAGGTGCTGACGCACGAGCAGCGCACGTTCGACGTGGCGGTGCTGACGGTACGCCCGCAGTATCTGTTGCCGTTCGCGCCCGGCCAGTCGATCGGGGTGTCGCATCCGGCGGTGCGGTCGTGGCGGTACTACTCGCCGGCGAACGCGCCGCGTCCGGACGGCACGGTGGAGCTGCACGTGCGGGCCGCGCCGGGTGGTGTGGTGTCGTCCCGTCTGGTGTACGGGTGCGCGGCCGGTGACCAGATCCATCTGGCGTCGCCGGTGGGTGACCGGTTGACGTTGTGGCAGGCCGGGTCGTCGGATCTGCTGCTGCTCGCCGGTGGGACCGGCTGGGCGCCGGTGAAGGCGCTCGTGGAGCAGGTCGCGGCGGAGGGTTCGGGCCGGCGGGTGGACCTGTACGTGGGGGCCCGTTCGCGGACGGAGTTCTACGACAGCGAGGCGATCGACAAGTTGGCGGCGACGCATCCGTGGCTGCGGGTGTCGTACGTGGCCGGTGCGGATCCGGCCCGGCCGGGCGAGTCGGTGCGCATCGCCGACCGGGTGCTGGCCGACGGGGACTGGCGGTCGCGGCACGTGTACGTGTGCGGCTCCGACGAGATGGTGGGTCAGTCGGTGGCGGCGTTGACCGGTGCCGGTTACCAGCCGGGTCAGGTGCATCACGAGGGTTACGGCAAGCACTGGTACGGCCCGGCGTGGCGGACGATGACCGGCGCGGACGGGTCGGCAACAACGGAGGTGAGCCGGTGAGCGCGGGTCCGATCAGCAGTTACGACGCGCAGCAGGTGTCCGGTCCGGTGCAGGTGCGGTTGACCTCGGACCGGGTCCGGCGGTGGGAGTTCGGGTCGGCGGCGTTCACCCGGCGCGGCTACGACCAGACCGATGTGGACCGGTTCCGGTTGCAGGTGGCCGACGAGCTGGATCTGCTGGCGGCGCAGGTGGCGAACCTGCGGGCGGAGAACGAGCGGCTCAACGACCATCTGGAGCTGCACCGGCACGGGGTGATCCCGAGTACCGAGGCGGTGACGCCGGCGGCGAAGGAGGTCAACCTGTTGTCGGCGGCGCAGCGGGAGGCCGAGCAGATCATCGCGCAGGCCCACGACTACGCGCGCCGGGTCGCCGAGTACGCCCGTACCCAGTACGAGAGTTACATGCGGGCGGCGGCGGAGGAGGCGAAGCGGGAGGCCGAGCGGGCGGTGACGGAGTACCGCAGCGCGGCCGGGAGCGGCTTCGACGACTCGGTGGCCACGCGCGAGGCGTTGCGGATCTTCGGCGAGATGATGATCTCGCACATGCAGGCGGCGGCCCGGCACCTCGACGACGGCAGTGAGCAGTTGTCGCGCACGATGGAGCGGATCGCCCGGGAGCTGCCGCAGGGCGGCGGTGGCTCGCCGCAGCCGGCGTTGTCCCGCCACCAGCGTTGACCGGCGTCCCGGTCCGCCGCGGCGGGGCGGGCCGGGACGTGCACGGTGGGTCAGGCGGTGACGGCGTCGATCGCCTCGGCGATGGGGCTGTCTCCGCCGACGAGTTCCAGGGTGTGCCCGGCGGTGGCCGGGGCGTACAGCAGGGCGAGCAGGACCCGGGCCACGTCGGCGCGGCTGATCGCGCCGGGTTCGGCGTGCCGGGCCAGGGTGATCCGGCCTTCGGGTTCGTCGTCGGTGAGGCGGCCGGGCCGCAGCACCGTCACGTCGAGGTCCCGTGCGGCGACGTCGTCCTCGGCGGCCTTCTTGGCCCGCAGGTACGCCGCCCACATGTCGTCGGTGCCGTCGGCGGGCGCGGCGTCCACGCCCATGGAGGAGACCAGCAGGTAGCGGCGTACGCCGGCCTGGACGGCGGCGTCGGCGAGGAGCACGGCGGCGCCCCGGTCGACGGTGTCCTTGCGGGCGGCGCCGCTGCCGGGTCCGGCGCCGGCGGCGAACACGACCGCGTCGGCGCCGGCGAGGTGGGCGGCGAGGGTGTCGACGTCGGTGTGTTCCAGGTCGCACACGACGGGTTCGGCGCCGGCGGCGCGCAGGGCGGCGGCGTGGTCGGGGTTGCGGATCAGTCCGAGCGCGGTGTCTCCGCGTCCGGCCAGTTCCCGCTCCAGCAGTTTGGCGATCTTTCCGTGCCCTCCGGCGATGACGACGCGCATGCGCTCAACCTAGCCCGCCACACCGCCCGCCGCCGGGCGACCAGCCTCGTCGATCATGAGGTTGGCGGCCCGGCACGCCGGTCCGGACCACCGCCAACCTCATGATCAACCGGGTGAGGCGGGTGGGGGAGGGGCGGCGGGCGGCGCGGCGAGGGACGATGGACGGGTGAGTGAGGCGTTCGAGGAACTGGCGCGGCTGGTGGCCGCCGGGGACGTGGTGGTGCTCAGCGGCGCGGGCCTGTCCACCGAGTCGGGCATTCCGGACTACCGGGGGCCCAGCGGCGCGGCGCGCCGGCACACCCCGATGACGTACCAGGAGTTCACCCGGGATCCGCTGGCGCGGCGGCGGTACTGGGCGCGCAGCCATCTGGGCTGGCAGATGATTGCCCGGGCGGCGCCCAACGACGGGCACCGGGCGGTGGCCCGGTTGCAGGACGCCGGGCTGCTCGGCGGGATCATCACCCAGAACGTCGACGGGCTGCACACCGCCGCCGGCGCCACCGGCGTGATCGAGCTGCACGGCCGCCTCGACGAGGTGACGTGCCTGGACTGCGGCAATGCCACCGGCCGTGAGGAGCTGCATCTGCGCCTGTCGGAGGCGAATCCGGGCTTCGACGCGCGGGTGGCGCGCGTCAACCCCGACGGCGACGTGGACCTGCCCGACGAGGCGGTGACCGGGTTCCGCACCGTCGACTGCGGGGTCTGCGGCGCCGGCATGCTGAAACCGGACGTGGTGTTCTTCGGTGAGACGGTCCCCGCCCCGCGGGTCGCGGACTGTTTCGCGCTCGTCGAGCGGGCCCGGGCGCTGCTGGTGCTCGGGTCGTCGTTGACGGTGATGTCGGGGCGGCGGTTCGTGCTGCGGGCGGCCCGCCACGGCATCCCGGTGGCGATCGTCAACCAGGGCGTCACCCGCGGTGACACCTACGCGGCGCTGCGGCTGGACGCCCCGCTGGGCGCCACCCTGTGCGCGCTGGCCGACCGGGTGGCGGCGGCGCCGGCGCCGGTGTGATCAACCCCCGGGACATGAGCCGGAAACACGCCCGCTGGTAGCGTTGGGGGTGCCGGTACCACCCACGTGGGAGAGACCGTCTACCCGACGGCGCCGAAGGGGCAGATTCTCCCCGGAACCTCTCAGGCAAAAGGACCACGTGGGCAGGCGCTGTGGAGCGCGTCAGCGCGACTCAGGGGGAGGCCGACCCGTCGACCTCGCCCCACCAAGGAGCGCAGCGCATGACCGCAGAGCAGTTCGCCGACCGGCACATCGGTCCCGGCCGCGACGACGAGCGCCGGATGCTGGACACCGTCGGTTACAGCTCCGTCGACGAGCTGATGGACGCCGCGATCCCCGAGGTGATCCGCTGGCACGGCACCCTGGACCTGCCCGCCCCGGCGAGCGAGCGGGAGGCGATCGCCGAGCTGCGCGCCCTGGCGTCGCGTAACACAGTCGCCGTGTCCATGATCGGCCTGGGTTACCACGGAACGCACACCCCGGCGGTGATCCGCCGCAACGTGCTGGAGAACCCGGCCTGGTACACCGCGTACACGCCGTACCAGCCGGAGATCAGCCAGGGCCGGCTGGAGGCGCTGCTGAACTTCCAGACCATGGTCACCGACCTGACCGGTCTGGCCACCGCGAACGCCTCGATGCTCGACGAGGGCACCGCCGCGGCCGAGGCGATGACGCTCGCCCGCCGCGCGTCCAAGAGCAAGAGCCCGGTGTACGTGGTGGACGCCGACGCGCTGCCGCAGACCGTCGCGGTGATCGCCAGCCGCGCCGAGCCGCTCGGCATCGAGGTGCGCGTGGTCGACGTCGAGCGCGACGAGCTGCCGGCGGAGTTCTTCGGCCTGCACCTGCAGTACCCGGGCGCCTCCGGCGCGGTCCGGGACCACCGCGCCCTGGTCGAGGCGGCGCACGGGGTGGGCGCGCTGGTGACGGTGGCGGCGGACCTGCTGGCGTTGACGCTGCTGCGCCCGCCGGGCGAGATCGGCGCCGACATCGCCGCGGGCACCACCCAGCGCTTCGGCGTGCCGATGGGCTTCGGCGGGCCGCACGCCGGTTACCTGGCGGTGCGTTCGGGCCTGGAGCGGATGCTGCCGGGCCGGCTGGTCGGGGTGTCCCGCGACGCCGACGGCAACCCGGCGTACCGGCTGGCGTTGCAGACCCGCGAGCAGCACATCCGGCGGGAGAAGGCGACCAGCAACATCTGCACCGCGCAGGTGCTCCTCGCGGTGATGGCCGGCATGTACGCCGTCTACCACGGCCCGGACGGCCTGCGGGCCATCGCCCGGCGTACCCACGAGGCGGCGGCGCGGCTCGCGGCCGGGCTGCGCGCCGGCGGCGTCGAGGTCGCGGACGTCGCGTTCTTCGACACCGTCACCGCGATCGTGCCGGGCCGCGCCGCCGACGTGGTGGCCGCGGCGGCGGCGCGCAACGTGAACCTGCGGCTGGTCGACGCCGACCGGGTCGGCGTCTCCTGCGACGAGACCACCACGCCCGCGCACCTCGCCGCGGTGTGGGCGGCGTTCGGCGTCGACGGGTTCGACGGCGACGCCGACGCGGCGCTGCCGGACGGGCTGGCCCGCACGTCGGGGTTCCTCACCCACCCGGTGTTCCACAGCCACCACTCGGAGACGGCGATGCTGCGGTACCTGCGCCGCCTGGCCGACTTCGACTACGCGCTGGACCGGGGCATGATCCCGCTGGGGTCGTGCACCATGAAGCTCAACGCCACCACCGAGATGGAGCCGATCACCTGGCCGGAGTTCGCGCATCTGCACCCGTTCGCGCCGGACGAGCAGACCGCCGGGTACCGGGAGCTGATCGCGCAGCTGGAGGGCTGGCTGGCCGAGGTGACCGGCTACGACGCGGTCAGCGTGCAGCCCAACGCCGGGTCGCAGGGTGAGCTGGCCGGGCTGCTGGCGATCCGCGCCTACCACCGGGAGCGCGGCGAGGGTCACCGTGACGTGTGCCTGATCCCGTCGTCGGCGCACGGCACCAACGCCGCGTCGGCGGTGATGGCCGGCATGCGGGTGGTGGTGGTCGGCTGCGACGCCGACGGCAACGTCGACCTGGTCGACCTCGACGCGAAGATCGACAAGCACCGGGAGGCGCTCGCCGCGATCATGGTGACGTACCCGTCGACGCACGGCGTGTACGAGACCGGCATCGCCCAGTTGTGCGCGAAGGTCCACGACGCGGGCGGTCAGGTGTACGTCGACGGCGCGAACCTCAACGCGCTGGTCGGGTTCGCCAAGCCGGGCCGGTTCGGGGCGGACGTGTCGCACCTGAACCTGCACAAGACGTTCTGCATTCCGCACGGCGGCGGCGGTCCGGGCGTCGGGCCGGTGGCGGTGCGGTCGCATCTGGCGCCGTTCCTGCCCGGTGACCCCCTCGGTGCGCGCGCCGACGGGCGGCCGGCGATCTCGGCGGCGAACCACGGGTCGGCGGGGATCCTGCCGATCCCGTGGGCGTACCTGCGGATGATGGGCGCCGACGGGCTGGCCCGCGCCACCGGCGTGGCGGTGCTGGCGGCGAACTACGTGGCGGCGCGGCTGCGCAACCACTTCCCGGTGCTGTACGCCGGCAACAAGGGCCTGGTCGCGCACGAGTGCATCCTGGACCTGCGGCCGCTGACCAAGGCGACCGGTGTGAGCGTGGACGACGTGGCGAAGCGGCTGATCGACTACGGCTTCCACGCGCCGACGATGTCGTTCCCGGTGGCCGGGACGCTGATGGTGGAGCCGACCGAGAGCGAGGACCTGGCCGAGCTGGACCGCTTCTGCGACGCGATGATCGCGATCCGGGCGGAGATCGACAAGGTCGGCTCGGGGGAGTGGCCGGCGGGGGACAACCCGCTGTCCAACGCGCCGCACACCGCGGCGATGGTGTCCGCCGACGAGTGGCCGCACCCGTACCCGCGGTCGGTGGGCGCCTACCCGGCGGGTGTGGACCGGGCGGGCCGGTACTGGCCTCCGGTGCGGCGCATCGACGGCGCGTACGGCGACCGGAACCTGGTGTGCTCGTGCCCCGCGCCGGAGGCGTTCGAGGACTGAGCGGCTGACGCCGGGGCGGTGGGCTGTCGCCGCCCCGGCCGGTGCGCCGGACGGTCATGACCGGCGCGTACGCTCACTGACGCTGCGTGATCGCTCAGGCGACGAGGGCGTGGCGGGCCGGACCCCGGTGCGGGGCGATGGTGCGCCCGTCGGGGAGCAGCTCACCGGTGTCCTCGAAGACGATGACACCGTTGCAGAGCAGGCTCCAGCCCTGCTCAGGGAAGCAGGCAAGGACGCGGGCGGCCTCGCGGTCGGTCGCGTCGGCGGAGGGACAGGTGGGCTGGTGCTGACACATCGGGTTCTCCGGACTGTGGGGGCACTGTGTCATGGTTCACATGACCAGTGACGCACAGTACCAAGGAAAACTGAGCGGCAACGAGCAAGGATGCGTCATGTTCACCCAGAATGGGCTGAACGGATGACCCGTAACGGCCCGGACGTCGTGGAAGCGCTCCCACAGGTGGAGGTCGATGTTCCCGGCGCGCCGCCCGGATGCCGCCGCCGGATCGTCGAGACCGCCCGCCTGCACTGGTCGATCGGCGACGGCGGCGACCCCGCCGACCTGGCACAACGCTTCCTCGCCGCGCACGGCATCGCCCGCGACGACCTGTCCCGCCCCGGCCGCCACGACCCCGGCGCCGGGGTGTGCGGCGCCGCGCTGTACCTGTCCGCCGCCGCCGGCGCGTACGCCATCGGCGTGTCGCCCGGCGCGCCGAGCCCCGCGCCGGCGCTGCCCGACCTGGTGGTGGTCGTCTACCACCACACCGACCGCCCGGCGCCGCCCCGGCCGCCGGCCCCCGCGCCGTGGCGGCTCGGAGGCTGGCGGGACAGCTGGACCCCGGCCGCGCACGCCGCCGCCGTCGGCGCGGTCCGCGAGGCCATCGCCCGCGGCGACGTCTACCAGGTCAACGTCGTCGGCCACGCCGCCGCCCCGTACGCCGGTGACCCGCTGCCCGCGCTGGCCCGCCTCGCCGCGCTACCCGGCGCCCGCTACGGCGGCACCCTGCACGGCCCCGGCTGGGCGCTGGGCTGCGCCTCCCCGGAGACCCTCGTCGCGGTCGAGCGCGGCCGGCTGGTCACCCGCCCGATCAAGGGCACCCGCCCGGCCACCCCCGCCGGACGCCGCGACCTGCTCGCCTCGGCCAAGGAACGCGCCGAACACGTCATGATCGTCGACCTGGAACGCAACGACCTGGCCCGGGTCGCCCGCACCGGCTCGGTGCGCGTCGACGAGTTGTTCGCCGTACGCCGGTGGTGTGACCTGTGGCAGGCGGAGTCCACGGTGTCGGCGGCGCCCGCCGACGGTCTGGGCCTGGCCGACCTGCTGCGCGCGGTGTGCCCCGGCGGGTCGGTCACCGGCGCACCCAAACACGCCGCCCTGGCGGAGATCGCCGCGCTGGAGCCGGTCGGACGCGGCGCGGGCATGGGCGCGCTCGGCTGGGTCGGGCCCGACCGGCTCGACCTGGGCCTGACCATCCGCACCGCCGCCGCCGACGGGGACCTGCTGCACCTGTGGGCCGGGGGCGGCATCACCTGGGACAGCGATCCCGCCGCGGAGGTCGCGGAGGCAGCCGCCAAGGCGGCCCCGATCCGCGCCCTGCTCGCCGGCTGACGGGCTGTCCGCCGCCCCGGCTGCCCGGCCTCGCGCGGCGGCTCTAGCTGGCAGCGGGGCTCCGGCCGGCGGCGAACGCGTCCAGCGCGGCGACCACCCGCTCGCCGATGCCGTGCCCGCCGCCGTGGCCGCCGGACTCCACGATCTCCAGCCGCGCGTCCGGCCAGTCCCGGGTCAGCTGCCAGGCGATGTCCGGCGGGCCGCTGACGTCCAGCCGGCCCTGCACCAGCACCCCCGGAATGCCGGCGAGGCGGCCCGCGTCGCGCAGCAGCTGCCCGTCGGGCAGGAAACCCCGGTTGGCGAAGTAGTGCGTCACCAGCCGGGTGAACCCGTACCGGAACACCGGGTCGGCGTACCGGGGACTCGGCGCGTACCCGCCGGCCAGGGACACGTGCACGTCCTCCCAGTCGCACCAGTCCCGCGCCGCCTTGTCCCGCACCGCCGGGTCCGGGTCGGCGACCAGCCGGGCGTACGCGGCCGACAGGTCACCGTCGCGGTCGGCCTCGGGCACCCCGTCGCGGAACCGCGCCCACTCCTGCGGGAAGACCCGGCCCATGTCCCGGGTCAGCCACTCGATCTCGCGGCTGGTGTTGGCGACCACGCTGAACAGCACCAGCGCGCTCACCCGAGCCGGGTGCCGTTGCGCGTACGCCAGGGCCAGCGACGACCCCCACGACGCGCCGCACAGCAGCCACCTGTCGATCCCCAGGTGCGCGCGCAGCGCCTCCATGTCGGCCAGCAGATGCCCGGTGGTGTTCACCGACAGGTCGGTCGCCGGATCCGACGCCGGGGGAGTGCTGCGCCCGCAGCCACGCTGGTCGAACAGCACGATCCGGTACGCGGCCGGGTCGAACAGCCGCCGCCAGGACGCGCCCGCGCCCGACCCCGGTCCACCGTGCACCACGAGCGCCGGCAGCCCGTCCGGGTTGCCGCACGTCTCCCAGTACACGCGCTGCCCGTCCCCGACGTCCAGCATGCCGTGGGCGTACGGCTCGATCGGTGGATACATGTGCGGCCTCCCCGGGTCAGATACAACAGCACTGTTACATTAGTGGACGTGACCGCCCCCCACCGCGACGCCCTCGGCACCCTGCTACGCCACGTCCTGGACGTCCTCGACGGCGACGTCGCCGCCGTCCACCAGCGGCTCGGCCTCACCGACTACCGGCCCCGCTACTCACCGGTCGTCCGCGCGCTCGTCGCCGACGGCCCACTGCCCATCCGCGACCTCGCCGCCCGCGTCGGCGTCACCCACTCCGCCGCCAGCCAGACCGTCGCCCAGATGCGCCGCGCCGGCCTCGTCGACCTGAGCCCCGGCGCCGACGCCCGCCACCGCATCGTCACCCTCACCGACCGCGCCCGCGCCCTGCTGCCCGCCGTCGAAGCCGAATGGGCCGCCACCACCACCGCCGTACGCCACCTCGACACCGAACTGCCGGTACCACTCGCCGACGAGCTCTACGCGGTCCTCGCCGCCCTGCGCCGCCGGCCCCTGCGCGACCGCATCGCCGACACCGGCCTGCTGGACACCCCACCGGACACCCGCGAACGGTAAGCAACGGATAGCCTTCCGGACATGACTATGCGCCCCATCCGGATCATCGGCGACCCCGTGCTGCGCACCCCCAGCGAACCCGTCACCAGCTTCGACGCCGAACTGCGCGCCCTCGTCACCGACCTGATGGACACGCTGCTCGGCGCACCCGGCCGCGCCGGCGTCGCCGCACCCCAGATCGGCGTCAACGCCCAGGTGTTCGTCTACGACGCCGACGGCCACCGCGGCCACATGGTCAACCCCACCCTGGAGGTGTCCGACGAACTCCAGGACGACGAGGAAGGCTGCCTGTCCATCCCCGGCCTGTACTTCCCGACCCCCCGCGCCATGCACGCCACCGCACACGGCTACGACCAGCACGGCGAACCGCTCACCATCACCGGCAGCGGCTTCCTCGCCCGCGCCCTGCAACACGAGACCGACCACCTGCGCGGCCGCCTCTACGTCGACACGCTGCGCGGCGACACCCGCCGCCGCGCCCTGCGCGAGATCCGCGCCGGCCGGTTCGACTCACCCAGCCGCGGCCGCTGACGTCAACGCGCACTCGGTGAACCCGGCCACCCGGGAGAACCCCAGCCGCTCGTACAACCGCACCGCCGCGGCGTTGTCCGCCCGCACGTTCAACGTCACGTGATCCACCGACGCGCGCAGCCGGGCGCACAACGCCGCCACCACACCCGCACCCAGACCACGACCCCGCACGTCCGGATGCGTCGTCACGTTCCCCAGCGCCGCCACCCGCCACCGCGGCGAGAACACGTGCACCCCCGCCACCGCCACCAGCCGGCCACGCTCCCGAACACCCACGTACTGGCCCGTCTCCAGCATCCGCGCGTCGAACCAGTTCCCCGGATACGCCACCGCGTACAACCCGGAAAGCTCCGCCGCGTCCGCCGGCCCCAACGGCTCACCCACCGCCGGCACCGCCGCCAGCCGGCCCGGATCCGTCAACGCCATCCGGTGATGCGCCGCCGCCTCCGACACCACGAACCAGCGCGACACCACCGCCTCCAGACCGGGGGACAGGTGCGCCCACATCCGCGCCGGCAACACCGGCGCCGCCTCCGCCACCAACCCGGCCAGATCCGCCACCCGACCCGGCGCCGCGAACGCCAGCAACGTCGGCAACTCCACCCCGTGATACAGCAACACCACCTGGTCGCCACGCCGGAACCACGACGTGTACGGCCAGAAGAAATCGTCCAGATCACCCAACTGGTACGCGTGCAACACCGGATCCCCGCCCAGCAGACCCGCCAGCACCGCCCGGTCGTGCTCCGCCCGCACCGCCACCGCGATCAGCCCGCCATCCACTGGTCGTAACCCAACCGGGCCACCAGCGCCAGCACCACCACCAACAGCACCACCCGCACGAACCCCGCACCACGCCGCAACGCCATCCGCGCGCCCACCGCAGCCCCCACCACGTTGCACACCGCCATCGCCGCACCGAGCGCCCACCACACGTGCCCGGTCAACCCGAACACCACCAGCGCACCCAGATTCGTGCCCGCGTTCACGACCTTCGCCATCGCCGACGCGTGCACGAAATCCGAACCCAGAATCGCCGTGAACGCCAGCACCAGGAACGTCCCCGTACCCGGCCCGATCAACCCGTCGTACAGGGCGATACCCAGACCGGCCACCGCCACCGCCACCACCACCCGCGCCGGAGTGCGCCGCTGCGGCGACGCCACCACACCCAGCGACGGCCGCGCCAGCACGAACACCGCCACCGCCACCAGCACCACCAGCACCACCGGCCGGTACGCGCTACCCGGCACCGCACCCGCCAACGCCGCACCCAACCCCGCCGTCAGCACCGCCAACCCGGCCGCCGGACCCGCCACCGCCCAGTCCAGCTTCGTCCGCCGCGCGTACGTCACCGCCGCCGTCGACGTACCGAAGATCGCCGCCAGCTTGTTCGTGCCCAACGCCGTCGCCACCGGCACACCCGGCGCCGCCACCAGCAACGCCGGCAACAACAACAGACCGCCGCCACCCACCACCGCGTCCACCCACCCGGCCAGAAGGGCAGCGGTCAGCAACGTCGTCAACGACAGGGCATCCACCGCCGCATTCTGCCCACGCCGCCACCAGCGGCGAGGCCACCTGTGGCCAGCCTCACCGCCCCCGGCGACGCCGCAACCACACCCCGACCGACCCCACCGCCACGAACACCAGCATCGAACAGCACAACAGTTTCAGCACCCGGCAAGACTCCCACGACGACGTAGGGTGTCCAGGTGCGCCTGGCCACCTTCAACCTGCTGCACGGCCGCTCCCTCACCGACGGGCTCGTCGACCCCGACCGGCTCACCGCCGCCGTCACCGACCTCGACGCCGACGTCCTCGCCCTCCAGGAAGTCGACCGCGACCAGACCCGCAGCGGCAAACTCGACCTCACCGCAGTCGCCGCCCGCGCCCTGCACGCCGACCACCACCGCTTCGCCGCCGCCGTCGTCGGCACCCCCGGCGAACAGTTCCGCCCCCTCACCCACGACGACGACGGCCACGGCGAACCCCTCTACGGCATCGGCCTGATCAGCCGCCACCCCGTCCGCTCCTGGCAGGTCACCCGCCTGCGCGCCGCACCCGTCCGCTCACCCATCTACGCACCCGGCCCCGGCGGCGGACTCGTCCTGCTCCGCGACGAACCCCGCGTCGTGCTCGCCGCCGTCCTCGACACCCCCCACGGCCCCCTCACCGTCGCCGCCACCCACCTGTCCTTCGTCCCCGGCTGGAACGTCTGGCAACTACGCCGCGTCGTCCGCGTCCTGCGCACCCTGCCCGCACCCCGGATCCTGCTCGGCGACCTCAACCTGCCCGCCGGACCCGCCGCCGCGCTCACCCGCTGGCAGCCCCTGGCCCGCCGCCCCACCTACCCGGCCGGGCAACCCCGCGTCCAACTCGACCACATCCTCGCCGACCGGCACGGCCTCGACCGGCTCCCACCCGTCACCGCCGTCCACACCCCGCTGGCCACCATCTCCGACCACCGGCCCCTCGTCGTCGACCTCGGCTGACGCTCACCCCAGACCGCTCTGCCGCCGCGCCGCCTCCACCGCGTTGCGGAACAACATCGCCACGGTCGTCGGACCCACCCCGCCCACACGCGGCGTGATCGCACCCGCCACCTCGGCACACGACTCGTCCACGTCCGGCAGCAACCGCCGCCCCTCGTACCGGACACCACCACCGACCACCACCGCACCCGGACGCACATGCTCCGGCCGCACGATCCCCGGCACCCCCGCCGCCGCGATCAGGATCTCCGCCCGCCGCGTGTACCGCGGCCAGTCCGCCACCCCCGTGTGCACCACAGTCACCGCCGCGTTCGCCGTCGGCCGCTTCTGCGCCAGCAACATCGCCAACGGCCGGCCCAACGTCGCACCCCGGCCCAGGATCACCACCTCACGGCCCGCCACCGGCACACCGTGGAACGCCAGCAACGCCTCGATCCCCGCCGGCGTACACGGCAACGGACCCGGCAACCCCAACGCCAGCCGGCCCATGTTCACCGGATGCATCCCGTCCACGTCCTTGTCCGGATCCAGCACCGCCAACGCCCGGTCGTAATCCAGGTGACCCGGAATCGGGTACTGCACCAGCACCCCGTGCACCGTGGTGTCCGCGTTGAAATCCGCCAGCACCGCGTGCAGATCCGCCTGCGACGCCGACGCCGGCAGATGCACGTGCGGCGACACGAAACCCAGCTCCGCCGCCTGCCGTTGCTTGATCCGGATATAACCCGCGCTCGCGTCGTCGTCACCCACCAGCACCGTCGCCAGCGCCGGCGTCACCCCCGCCGCACGCAGCTCCGCCACCGACGCGGCGACCTCCGACAACACCCGCTCCGCCACCGGACCACCCGGCAACAACCGCGCAGAAGACATACGACACCTCGCCCGCGGAGGCCCAGGCGGTCGACCCCCACGACGAGCTCCCCGATGGTTCACCCATCCCCGTGCCGCCAGTCGCGTTCCCCCTCAGCCTGCCACAGCCTCCGCCGCCACCGCATCCACCACCGCCTGCCACCCCGGCAACGCCCCCAGCAGACCGTCCGCCCGCCGCCGCCGATCCGCCGCCGACACCACCCCCAGATCCGCCAGCACCGCCCCGAACGCCCGCTCCCGCTCCGGCGCCACCGGACCCGACACCACATGACACCGCGCGTACGTCACCAGCACCCAGAACATCGCCTCCCGATGCCGGCCCGCCTCGATCAGCTCAGCCGCACCGTCGAACACCACCGGACGCCCCGCCGCACCCAGATCCGCCCCGAACGCGAACCCCTCCCGCGGCAACCGGGCCACCTCGTCGAACACCACCGCCAACCCGGCCAGATGCTCCCGCACCCGCGCCGCGTCCACACCCGCCCCGCCGCCGTCGAGCGTGTCCAGCAGCTCCGGATACCGATCCGCGAACCCGAACCGCGACAACACCCCCTCCGCCCGCACGTACCGCCGCCGCACAGTCGGATCCGCCAACCCCGCCACCGCCGGCCACACCGCCAGCAACGACGTCGGAAACACCCACGCCAGCACCTGCTCCGCCACCGGCGCCGAACCGCCGACCGCCCGCAACCCGGCCTCGATCCGCCGCCGCACGCCCGCGCACCGCGCCCGCACCCACACCGGATCCGCGAACCCCGCCGCCACCCGCTCCCGTACCGCGGCCAGCCGGCCCGACGGATCCGCGATCACCCCATCGGTACGGAACATCGGCGCGAACACCCACGACCCCAGCACGTCCTCCGGGCCACCCAACTCCTCCCACGTGACAGTGCTGACCTCCAGCAGCACCCCCCGGTGCACGAACTTGCCCACCTTCGCGCCGGGCTCACGGCGCACCAGCAACACGTCCACGTCCGACGACACCGGCAGCACCGCGTCGTCCGGCAACCCCACAGTCGACCCGCTGAAAAACGCCCCCTCAATCAACGGATCGACGCGCATCCGCTCCCGCACCCACCCGACCGCCACCGCCCGTGCCGCACCAACTCGCATCCCGCCGATCCTGCCAGCAGGTCGGACCCCCGCACGCCCGTCACCGCGGCGGCGTCAACCCCGACAACGCCCGGTTGGTACGGTTCGCCGCCACCGCCGCCCGCTGCTGACCCGCCGTCACCTCGATGTACGTCTGCGACGACGCCAACGACGCGTGCCCCAGCAACCGCATGATCTCCGCCGCGCTCGCCCCGTCCTCCGCCAGCCGCGTCGCGAACGTGTGCCGCAACGCGTGCAACCGGGCGCCCCGAGGCACCCGGTCACCGATGCCCGCCCGCCGGTAACACGACTCCACCAGGTACTGCAGACCACCCCGCCGCAACGGCTCACCCTGACGGTCCACCAGGAACGGCGCGTCCGGCCGCACGCTGCGCGACCCGAACCGGTGCCGCCGGCTGTCCAGATAACCGGTCAGCACCCGGTCCACGGCGTCCTCGATCGGCACCGTACGCGGCCGCCCGCCCTTGCCCGCCACGTCCACCCGCCGCTCGCCGGCGCGCCCGGCCACCGACGACACCCGCAGCGCCAGCAGTTCCGACAGCCGCAACCCCGCGCACAACGCCAGTGCCAGCACCGCCAGGTCGCGCTCCGGCCACGGATCACGCTGCCGGCCCTCCGCGCGCGCCACCGCCGCCAGCAGTTCCTCCGGGGTGTCCTCGCCCCGCAGCGGCTTGGGCCGGGGGAGAGGCGTGCGGGGCCGGCCCACCGCAGGCATCGGATTTCCCGGTACGACGCCCTCGGCGACCAGGAACGTGAAGAAGCTGTTCCACGTCGACCAGGCGCGATGGACCGACGCGGCGGCGCGGGGAGCGGCGAACCGCGCGAACGCCGCGCGCATCACGCGGGGGGAGAGGGCGCTGACCGCCAGCCGGTCCAGGGGGAGGGGAGTGGCGTCACCGTCCGCCGCCACCAGCTCGGCCACTGTGGTCAGATCCCTCCGGTACGCGGCCAGGGTGTGCGGTGAGGGCTTACGGGTGGCCCGGGCGGTGAGGAACTCCTCGATGAGAGCCTTCACCGTTTCGTCCGGTTTGTCATGCATAAGGGATATTATGCATGATTCTCGCGTTCCCGCCACGAGGCCCGCTTCGGGGGAGCGCGGACGATCGAGGCGATGATCAACTCCACCTCGCCGAGGCGGCGGTAACCGCAGTCCTCCGATGCAGCCACCTCGGCGAACTGGCGGCAGCTCCGAGCGATCATGAGGTTGACCGGAAGTGCTGTCCAATTTGTCGCCGCCAACTTCATGATCGGCGGACGGTGGGTGGAGCGAGGTGGGGTTCAGACGATTGCGTGCCTGCCTGCGGGCAACGCCGGTGACATCGTGTCTGTCGGTGCGAGGCGGCTGGCGGCGGACGGCGAGCTCACTGTCGGTGCCAACGCTCGCCAGGTCGAGCACGCGGCACGACGGGGGGGTGACTGCTTGACCCGCCGGCACCCCGAAGGCCTGGCGAAGCGGTCACCTGCCTCGCGCGGGCGCTCGGGGAGGTCCCGTCTCCGGGTTACTTGACATAATGTACATTATCGAATCCGGCGACGGGGTGCTCAGGCAGGCTTTATGTCCTCCGCGCCGAGCGCGTCCGACATCGCCTTCAGAACCTTGTCCATCCGTGGCTGGCCGTTCCCCGGCGGCTCCTCGGACAGCTGTGCGAGCGCCGCATCGACCTCTGCCTTGAGTGCCTGCCGTTGCGACGCGTCGCCCGAGTCGAGCGCCTTCTGGACTCGCGGCGTCAGGTCCGACAACCAGCTCAGTGCGTCCAGGTCCGGCAGGGCGCCCGACCGTTGCGGAGCCCGCTGCCGGGCGTCGGTGAAGCGGCTTTGCCCGAAGTGGGCCAGTGCGGCCGCCACCTCACCCGGCGGCTGTCGCACCTGGTCGAGGTCGAGCAGCACCAGGGCCGGCCGGCCGTCGACCGGGCTGCGGCCGGTGAGCCGACGATCGATCGTCGAGGCGGTGGCCGGCACCAGCAACACCGATGCGGCTCTCTGCTTCCGGCCGCCCGACGGCAGCGGCTGGTCGAGGACGACAGACTCGATCTCGGCCCACGCCACCAGCCGGTCGATCCCGGCGACCCGCAGGTCCAGCCCGTCGGCGCCGATGCGGAACCGGAACGGCCTGAGCTGGTAGGCGACGAACACGCCGGCCGCCAGCAGCCAGAGGCCGACGAGAGCCCACCTGACGGTTGACGAGGGCGTGAGGTAGAGCAGCGGAGCCACGCCGACGACGAAGATCGCGAGGCCGCTCCACAGCGTCTGCCGGCTTCTGCGCAGCTCCATGGCGGCACGTCGTCCCTTGTGGCCTGTCCCGGAAGGCTCTCCATGGTGGCACGGACGATGCGCTCTCGTGATCATCCGAATGTCCCGGCGCGGTCGTGCGGAGCGGGGCCGTCGACCGGCGCCTCTCCCCCGCGCCGGCCGGCGCGACGGTCGGCTCAGACCGGCTGTGGGTCGCGGTGCTCGGCGTCGCCCGCCTCCCGGGCGTCCTCCTCGACGGACCGCAGATCGGGCATGGCGCGCACAGCGGGCGCGAGGGCGGCGACGACGGCGAGCGCCAGCATGACGGCTGCGAAGCTGCCGAACACCATCGGGGCCGGTACCCGGTCGATCAGCAGACCGGACAGCGCCGGGCCGAACGGCGCGACGATCAGCGCGATGAAGCTGGTGGCGGCGTTCGCCCTGCCCTGGAGGTCGCCGGGGGTCAGCAGCGTCTGCAGGGTCAGCATGCTGATGTTGGCCGCCGGTACGACGAGGACGCAGGCGCCGGCCAGCGCGCCGAGGACCAGTCCGTTGTCGGTGGTGGCCATGGCGGCGGTCAGGACGCCGCAGGCCCAGATGACCGCGAGGATCAGCCAGCGGGTGGGTATCCGGGCGGTCAGCCAGGACGCGACGAGTGACCCGGCGACGGCGCCGAGCCCGACGCACGCCATGACGGTTCCGGCGGACAGGCCGGAGGCGCCGTTGCGGACCGGCACGACGATGATCGCCAGCAGCACGCCGGCGAACGCGAAGTTCAGGACGGCGCCGCTGAGCAGCGTGAACCGCAGTGAGGGGTGGCGCCACAGGAAGCGGACACCGGCGACCGCCTGCCGGGGCAGGGACTCCCCCGGCTCGGTCAGGGACCGGCCGAGCGGGCCGCGCAGCAGGGCCACGGCGACGAGGGAGACGGCGTAGGAGATCGCGTCGATGAGGAACGGCAGTGCCGGGGCGAGGCCGAACAGGAAGCCGCCGAGCGGTGGGCCGGCCAGGTGTACGACGCCGTTGCGGGTCTCGTTGAACACGGTCGCCGTACGCAGGTCGCGGGCCGGGACGACGGCGCGGGTCGCCGCCGCGGCGGCGGGTTGCAGCGCGGCGCCGAGACCGGCGGTGGCGGCGGCGAGGACGGCGATCAGCAGGACTGGTGCGTCTCCGACGAGGGCGAGGACGATGACTCCGGTGACGGCGAGCAGGGCGCCGCCGTCGCAGCAGAGCATGAGGATGCGCCGGTCGCGGCGGTCGGCGAGCAGGCCGGCGGGCAGGAGTACGAGGACGAGGGCCATGCCCTCGGCGAAGGCGACGAGGCCGGCGTCGGTGGCGGAGCCGGTCATCATCAGGACGAGCAGCGGTGTGGCGACGGCGGTGACCTGGGTGCCGAGTTTGGAGGCGGTCCGGGCGACGGTGATCAGGAGGAAGTCGCGGTTGTGTCGCAGGCCGGTGGGCGGCATGGGGGCTCCGTTGGCGTGGTGGCGGGCGGGAGGTCGGCTCCACCGGCTGTGGGGCGGGTTGACGACGGACCCGGGCGGGCGGGGGGCCGCCCGCCCGGGTCGCCAGGCGGATCAGGTGTGGCCGGGGCCGGTGGCCCTGTCGCCACTGCCGTCTCAGCCGTTGCAGCAGGCGATGCTGATGCTGCTGGACTGCGGCGGGACCGCGTGGCGGGTGCCGTTCTGCGTGGCCATGGCCTGCAGGTTGAGGAGCTTCGTCATGGGGGTTCACCTCCTTCGTGGGTGTGGTGGTCGGGCCTCCGGTGTCGCCCGGAGGGCCGTCGGTGGTCCGACGGGGTCTGTGGGTGCCGGCTGGTTCAGCTCGCGGCGAGGAGGTGGTCGGTGGACGCGACGTGGGTGGGCGCGTCGAGGAAGGGCAGGGTGACTCCGGTGCGGTGCAGTGCGGCGTGCATCGCGGACAGGATTCCGGCGCCGCCGGCGGCCAGGTCGGTCGAGATCCGCAGCAGGGTGTCGCCGGGGAACGCGAGGCGGCCGTCGAGGGCGTACGCGTGCCAGGCGAGCCGGGTCAGGTGTGGCGGGTGGGGGCGGGCCGCGCCGTCGCGGACGAGTGCGACGGGGCGCGTGGCGCGCGGCCGGTGCGGTGGTGGGTCGTCGGCGAGCAGGGCGGCGGTGGCGAGCAGTCCGGCGCGGCCGTGGAAGAGGCCGGGCAGCAGGACGAACTCGACGTCGACGGTCCGGCGGACGGTGGTGACGACGTCGCGCAGCCAGGGGCGTTCGCCGTGGTGGAGCAGCGTGTGTGCGGCGACGGCGATGCCGGCGCTGCCTTCGTCGAGGTAGAACAGTCGTCGTGCGCCGTCGCGTACGTGCAGGTTGCCTTTGTCGTCGCGGACGGTGTGTTCGAGGTCGCGGCGGACGGCGGTGCGGGCGGCGCGCAGCCAGGCGGGGTCGCCGGTGGCTTCGTGGAGCCGGGTGAGGAAGACGGCCGGGCCGGACCAGCCGCGCAGCAGGCCGGGGCGGGCGGGTTCGGGTACGGGCTGTTTCGTGTCGCCGGTGAGGGTGCGGGCGAGCCGGTCGCCGATGCGCAGGGCGTCGTCGGGGACGGGCCGGCCGGTGCGGAGCAGGGCGAGTCCGATGCCGGCGAGGCCGCTGTGCAGGCCGGGGCCGTACCGGTCGTGGAGGCCGGTGCGACATCGGTCGAGCAGTTCCGCGGCGTCGTCGTGGCGTCCGGTGCGGTCCAGCAGCGCGGCGATGCCGGCGAGGCCGTCGTAGAGGCCGAGGTGCGTGGTGGGTAGGCGCCGTGCGGCGCGGACGAGCCAGTCGAGGTGTTCGTCGCGTTCGGGGTAGTCGGCGCCGGTGGTGACGAGGGCCCAGATGACGCCGGCGGCGCCGTGCGCGAGTGTGGCGCCGCCGTGCGGGAACTGTCCGGGGTCGCCGGGGAAGAGCCGGTCGGTGCGGTGCGGTGTGGCGGTGGCGCGGATTCCGGCGGCGAGTGATTCGAGCAGCGGGGTGTGGTCGGCGGTCTGGGCGGTGGGCCAGGGGAAGCGGGTGACGCGGCTGCGGTCGGGTGCCGTGGTGGCGGCGCCGTCGGTGGTGGGCGCGGTGCGTGCGGTGTGCAGGTCGTCCCGGATGCGCTGGAGGTAGCCGGCCGGCAGGGGGAACCGTCGGGCCGCGGTCGTCAGGTCGTGGAACTTCTCGTCGGTCAGGGCGGTGAGCTGGGTGATCGGTAGGAAGACGGCGAGCCGGAGGCAGGCCAGCGCGTACCTGTCGACGGCCGGGCCGCGGCGTATCCGCGGGGTGGCGAAGCCGGGGTCGCCCAGTGACGGGGTGAAGTCCTCGTCGACCAGGTACGCCTGTTCGAAGTCGACGAGCACGATCCGGCCGTCGGGTCGGATCATGACGTTTGCGGTGTGCAGGTCGCCGAAGACCACTCCCCTGGCGTGTACCTGGGACAGTGCGGTCTCGACCCGGTCGATGACGTCGAGGGCCCAGGCGGTGTAGTCGGCCAGGTCCTGGTCGGTGGGGTCGGGGTGGATCAGGGGGTGCCGCATGGCGAGGTGGTGTTGCAGGGTGTCCCCCTCGACGAACTCCTCGACCAGGAATTCGTGTTCCCACCAGGTGAGGCGGTCGAGCAGTCGTGGTACGCAATCGAGGCCGGCGAGGCGCCGCAGCATGTCCTCCTCGCGGCGCAGGCGGGTGAGCGCGTCTGTGCCGGCTCCGTCGAGACCGGCCAGTGGCCGGGCTTCGCGGAGGACGACGGTGCGGCCGTCGCGCAGGTCGGTGGCGCGGTAGACGCCGCCGGCGTTGGAGTGGTGCAGGGCCTCGTCGATGCGGTAGGGCGGGTCGTCGTGGGTTTCGGCGGCCACCGCCGCGATGCGTTCGGCGACGAAGTCGGGTACGGGGGCCCAGTCGGGCACGGTGAAGACGGGTTCGCGCCGGTCGGGGACGAGGGCTCCGTCGGGGCGTACGACGGCGGGGACGGGTTCGTCGCCGTCGACGCACCAGAGTTCGGCGAATCCGCCGTAGCGCAGGTAGAGCGGGCCGTCGTGCCAGCGCAGGTCGCTGAGGACGTACGGGCCGCGGTAGCCGGCGAGCCGGGCGCCGAGGTCGTCGAGGATGCGGCGCAGGGCGGTGTCGTCGGCCGGGTACAGGGCGGCGAGTTTGCCGCTGCCGGCCCGGTGGGCGTACTTCTCGTTGTTGACCAGGGCGAGCCGGCGGCTGCGCTGGAACTTGAAGGCGACGTGGTGGCGGACGCAGTGGTCGCGTACCAGGTCGAGCACGTCGGCGGCGTCGTCGAGGCCCACTGACACGTGCACCTTCCAGCCCTGTTGCGGCAGCTGCGCCTGGGTGGGGTGCCACATGACCCAGCCGCCGTGCTCGGCGACGCGCCAGCCGGCGGGCGGGGTCTGGTCGGCCAGCGGGAACCGGCTCGCCGTGTCGGCGACGTACGCCGGTAAGTCGACGTGGACCGGGTCGGCGATCAGGAACGCACCGGGCGTGGGCATGGCAAACCTCGCGGCCGTGACGGATGGGATGGGTGTCCGGGGCGTTCGGTGTGTCGCTGCCGTCGTCCGGACTGGTTCCATCGTGGTCGTAGCCGGCCGGTCCTGGCGTCCGGCCGTGGGGCGAGGTTCGGGGTCCTCCCCGGCCCGGTGCCGGGCGCCGGGGGTCCGTCTGGAAGGTGACACCGGATGTCACCCGGTACGGGGACGTCCGCGGGGCCCGGTGTCGGCCAGAATTCGTCGCGTACGCGGGCTGTGCGCCCGCCTTTCCCTGTTCTCTGGAGGTCCGTGATGAAGACCGAGGTCCAGTCGCCGCCGACGGTTGTGCTCCTGCAGGCGCAGCGGCCGGCCGGGTGGGTGACTGTCGCGCGTGGGGTCGCGTTGGACGGCCGGCGTTGTCTGCTGAGGACGGTGGGTGCCGGGCGGCCGCGGTCCGGTGACGCGGTGCGTCTGGTCGGGGTCAGCGGCGCGGAGGTGCGACCGCTCACTGTCGCCGAGGTGTCGGTGCTGCACCGTGACCCGGCGGACCTGCTGATGGTGTCGATCGCCGGCGAGGTGGTTCCCGGTGGGTACGGCACCGACG
Organism: Micromonospora sp. CPM1; assembly: GCF_023896895.1. Classification (NCBI taxonomy): domain Bacteria; kingdom Bacillati; phylum Actinomycetota; class Actinomycetes; order Micromonosporales; family Micromonosporaceae; genus Micromonospora; species Micromonospora sp. CPM1. The sequence goes on along the minus strand of NZ_JAMHIU010000022.1, from coordinate 33,515 downwards.
CGTCGGCGGTGCGCCGGGTGCTGGCGCTGCTCGCCGACGACACGGACCGGCGGTGGCGGGTGGCCGCGGACGCCGCCGGTGACGTCGTACCGTCGGTGGTGCTGGTGGGGGCGGGCCGGCCGGGTGTGCCGGGCCGGCCGGCGGCGCCGGTGACGACGCACCGGGTGAGCGCGGCGACGCCGCCGCCGGACGGTGACGGCGGCGGTGACGACGACGGCTCCCCGCTGTCCTGGACCTGCCGGTTGTTCGGGATCGGCTGCCCGGCCGAAGACTCCTAGCCGCCGATGACCACGGTGACCGGTGCGGTGGCGCCGTCCGGCGCGGCGCGGGCTGCGAGATGGTGGCGTCACGATCTTCTGCTGCTGCCGGTGCTGTGCCTGCTCGACCTGTTCACGGCCTCGTCGGTGGTGATCCAGAGCGAGCCGGTCGGCCCGGCCCGGCAGTGGCTGCAGGTGCTCGCCGCGGTGCTGTCGATCGGCGCCCTGTGGTGGCGGGCCCGCGCGCCGGTCGCCGTCTTCGTGTTCGAGTGCGCCCACGGCGTGGCGATGTGGTTCCTGGTGCACGACTACCGGCCGTGGGTGGGCCTGATCGTCGCCCTGTACACGGTGGCGGCGTTGCGGCCGTTCGTGGTGTCGGCGGTGGCGTACGCGGCGGCGTGCGCGCGTAGCCTGCTCAGCGCGCTCGATTCGTTCCGGGTGGAACCGAACCCGGGCGCGCGGGCCGGGGAGTTCGTGGTCACCGCGTTGATGTTCGCGCTCATCTACGCTGCCGCGTGGGCGGCCGGTTCGGTGGTGCGGCGGCACCGGCGGCGGGTGGCCCAGCTGGAACGGGAGCGGCGGCTGGCCCGGGCCGAGGCGGTGGCGTTGGAGCGTCGCCGGATCGCCGCCGAACTGCACGACGTGGTGTCCCACTCGGTGACCGTGATGGTTCTGCAGGCCGCCGGTGCCGCCCGGATCAGCGCCTCCGACCCGGAGCGGACCCGGGAGGCGCTGCTGCACATCCAGCAGGCCGGGCAGCAGGCGATGGCGGAGCTGCGCCGGCTGCTGGCGGTGATGCGGGCCGAGTCGGGTCCGGCGGGCGACGGTGAGCCGGGCCCGCAGCCGCGGCTGGACGACATCGAGGTGCTCCTGACGTCGATGCGGTGCGCGGGGCTGACGGTGACGATGTCCGTGTCCGGCAGTCCCCGGCCGCTGGATCCGAGTATCGAGCTGGCGGCGTACCGGACGGTGCAGGAGAGCCTGACGAACACGCTGAAGCACGTCGGGCGGCGTGCCTGCGCGACTGTGCATTTCGCGTGGCAGGAGCGGGTGGTGTTGCTGCGTGTCGACGACGACGGCACGGGCCGCGACCCGGGCGGTACGGCGGCGGGGCTGTCGACCGGCAACGGGCTGGCCAGTCTGGCCGAGCGGCTGGAACGCGTCGGTGGTCGCCTGGTCGCCGGGCCGCGTCCGGAGGGCGGGTTCCGGGTGAGCGCGACGCTGCCGGTCGCGCAGCGCGGCGATCTCGTGGCGGCGCCGGGTGACGGCGGGGTGTCCGCTGTCGGGTGAACGCGTGTCCGCTGTGCGACATCCGGCTAGCCGCCGACGCCGGCACCGATGATCATGTGGTGGGGCCGCGGTCACGGCCGCCGAGGACGGGAGCCTTCATGATCCGGGTGCTGCTCGCCGACGACCAGCCGCTCGTACGGGCGGGACTCGCGATGCTCCTGACGAACGAGCCGGACATCGAGGTCGTCGGCGAGGCCGACGACGGGGCGCAGGCCGTGGAACTCGGTCGCCGCCTGCGCCCGAACGTGGTGCTCATGGACGTGCGGATGCCCGGCACCGACGGTCTGGCCGCCACCAGGTCGATGGCCGAGGAGAAGCTCATCGACGACGCCGACCGGCCGGTACGGATCATCATGCTGACCACCTACCACGTGGACGAGGCGGTGCACGCCGCGCTGCGGGCGGGCGCCTCCGGTTTCGTGCTCAAGGACGCCGCGCCCGAGGAACTGGTGTCGGCCATCCGCGCGGTGGCCGCCGGGGAGGCGTGGCTGGATCCCGCCGTCGCCCGGCGGCTGCTCGACGACCTCGCCTCCCGGCCCGACCCGGGGCTGCCCACACCGGTCCAGATGCGCGGGCTCACGCCGAGGGAACGCGAGGTCCTGGTGCTCATGGCGTACGGGATGTCGAACCGGGAGATCGCCGAGCACCTCGTGCTCGGCGACGCGACGGTCAAGACCCACGTCAGCCGGGTCCTGACGAAGCTGGGGATGCGTGACCGGACGCATGCGGTGGTGGCCGCGTACCAGTGCGGCCTGGTGGAACCCGGCACGGCGCCGCCGGCCCGGATGGCCGGCCTGTCCCGCTGAGGCCCGTGGCGCGGCCGGGGGCCTCAGCGGGGTACGGCGGTCAGGCGCCGACGTAGTCGGCGAGGTGTTCGCCGGTGAGTGTGGACCGGGCGGCCACGAGATCGGCCGGGGTGCCCTCGTAGACGATCCGGCCGCCGTCGTGACCGGCGCCCGGGCCGAGGTCGATGATCCAGTCGGCGTGCGCCATGACGGCCTGGTGGTGCTCGATCACGATGACGGACTTCCCGGCGTCGACGAGCCGGTCGAGCAGTCCGAGCAGCTGGGCGACGTCGGCCAGGTGCAGGCCGGTGGTCGGTTCGTCCAGGACGTACACGCCGCCCTTGTCCCCCATCCGGGTGGCGAGCTTGAGCCGCTGCCGCTCCCCTCCGGACAGGGTGGTGAGGGGCTGACCGAGCGTGAGGTAGCCGAGGCCGACGTCGGCGAGCCGGTCGAGGATGGTGTGGGCGGCCGGGGTGCGGGCCTCGCCTTCGCTGAAGAACGTCTCGGCCTCGTCGACGGACATGGCGAGGACCTCGCTGATGTCGCGGCCGCCGAGGTGGTAGTCGAGGACGGCCGGCTGGAACCGCTTGCCTTCGCAGTCCTCGCAGGTGCTGGCGACGCCGGCCATCATGCCGAGGTCGGTGTAGATGACGCCGGCGCCGTTGCAGGTCGGGCAGGCGCCTTCGGAGTTGGCGCTGAACAGGGCGGGTTTGACGCCGTTGGCCTTGGCGAAGGCCTTGCGGATGGGGTCGAGCAGGCCGGTGTAGGTGGCCGGGTTGCTGCGGCGGGAGCCGCGGATGGCGGTCTGGTCGACGCTGACGACGTCCTCGCGTTTGGCCAGGGAGCCGTGGATGAGGCTGCTCTTGCCGGAGCCGGCGACGCCGGTGACCACGACCAGGACGCCGAGGGGGATGTCCACGTCGACGTCGCGCAGGTTGTGGGTGCGGGCGCCGCGGACGGGCAGCGCGCCGGTGGGCGTACGCGGCTTGTCCTTGAGGGTGGCGCGGTCGTCGAGGTGGCGGCCGGTGGTGGTGTCGCTGGCGCGCAGGCCGGCGACGGTGCCCTCGTAGCAGATGGTGCCGCCGGCGGTGCCGGCGCCGGGACCGAGGTCGACGACGTGGTCGGCGATGGCGATGGTCTCGGGTTTGTGTTCGACGACCAGGACGGTGTTGCCCTTGTCGCGCAGTTGCAGCAGGAGGTTGTTCATGCGGGCGATGTCGTGCGGGTGCAGGCCGATGGTGGGTTCGTCGAAGACGTAGGTGACGTCGGTGAGGGACGAGCCGAGGTGGCGGATCATCTTGGTGCGCTGGGCCTCGCCGCCGGAGAGGGTGCCGGCGGGCCGGTCGAGGCTGAGGTAGCCGAGGCCGATCTCGACGAACGAGTCGAGGGTGTCCCCCAGGGCTTTGAGCAGCGGGCCGACGGAGGGTTCGCGCAGGTCGCGTACCCAGGTGGCGAGGTCGCTGATCTGCATGGCGCAGGCGTCGGCGATGTTGATGCCGTTGATCTTCGAGGAGCGCGCTTCGGGGGCCAGCCGGGTGCCGTCGCAGTCGGGGCAGGTGGTGAACGTGACGGCGCGTTCGACGAAGGCGCGGATGTGCGGCTGCATGGCGTCGACGTCCTTGGCGAGCATCGACTTCTGGATGGCCGGGATGAGGCCGGTGTAGGTGACGTTGATGCCGTCGACCTTGACCTTGGTGGGCTCCTTGTGGAGCAGGTCGTCCAGTTCCCGCTTCGTGTAGTCGCGGATGGGCTTGTCGGGGTCGAACAGGCCGCTGGAGCGGAAGATGCGGCCGTACCAGCCGTCCATGGTGTAGCCGGGGATGGTGATGGCGCCCTCGTTGAGGGACAGCTTCTCGTCGTAGAGGACGGTGAGGTCGAAGTCGGTGACGGCGCCGCGGCCCTCGCAGCGGGGGCACATGCCGCCGAGGCGGTTGAAGGTGCCCTTCTTGGTCTGGGTCTTGCCGGGGCCGCGGTCGACGGTGATGGCGCCGGCGGCGCGTACGGAGGGCACGTTGAAGGAGTAGGCGTTGGGTGGGCCGATGTGGGGGTCGCCGAGGCGGCTGAACAGGATGCGCAGCATGGCGTTGACGTCGGTGGCGGTGCCGACGGTGGAGCGGGGGTCGGCGCCCATGCGTTCCTGGTCGACGATGATGGCGGTGGTGAGGCCTTCGAGGATGTCGACCTCGGGGCGGGACAGGGTGGGCATGAAGCCCTGGACGAAGGCGCTGTAGGTCTCGTTGATGAGGCGCTGGGACTCGGCGGCGATGGTGCCGAACACCAGTGAGCTCTTGCCGGAGCCGGAGACGCCGGTGAAGACGGTGAGGCGGCGTTTGGGTATCTCGACGTCGACGTTGCGCAGGTTGTTCTCGCGGGCGCCGTGGACGCGGATGATGTCGTGGCTGTCGGCGTGGTGCAGGCCGGTGGTGGCCTTGCTCATGGTGTCTCCGTCCGGTGTTGCGGGTGTCAGTCGAGCCAGCTGCCGTCGCGCATCAGGGTGCGGCCGGGCAGCTCGTCGGCTTCGCGCCAGGCCTGGATGCGGCGTGGCGTGATGCGGTACCAGCGGTAGGGCGTGGTCAGGGTACGGGGGTCGAAGCCGGTTCGGGTGGCGAAGCGGTCCCCGCGGTCGGTGGGCAGGGCGTCGATGGCGAGGCTCTCCACGTCGCCGTCGATCATGGTGACGTCGCGGGTGGGGCCGAGGCCGACGCGGGCGCGGCCGGTGGCGAGGTTGCGGCCGGTGGGGCTGCCGGCCGGGGTGGCGACGAGCAGCGTGTGGCCGTCCCAGTCGAAGGACAGGGGCACGAGGTACGGGGCGCCGTCGGGGTCGGCGGTGGCGACCCAGCAGTCGACGTCGTGGTCGAGGCGGTGGGTGGTGTCGTGGCGGCGGCGGGCGCGGGTGCGTGGCGCGTCGGTCATGGGTGCGGTCAGCGCCGCTCGTTGATGCGGATCAGGTTGCCGGTGGGGTCGCGGAAGGCGCAGTCGCGTACGCCGTAGGGCTGTTCGGTGGGTTCCTGGACGACGTCGGCGCCGCTGGCCTGGAGGCGGTCGAACAGGCCGTCGAGGTCGTCGGTGGCGAGGGTGAGCGCGCCGTAGCTGCCCTTGGCGATGAGTTCGAGGACGGTGCGGCGTTCGTCGTCGGTGATGCCGGGGTCGGCGGCCGGCGGGTGCAGGACGATGCCGGTCTCGGGCTGGTTCGGCGGGCCGACGGTGAGCCAGCGCATGTCCTGGTAGCCGACGTCGTTGCGCAGTTCGAAGCCGAGGGTGTCGCGGTAGAAGGCGAGCGCGGCGTCGGCGTCGGTGTGGGGCAGGAACGCGTAGTGAATGGTGATCGTCATGGTGGTCACGCTAGTGGTGGCCGGCCGGTGCGGGCTTCTCGATTCCTGATCGGTCGGGTCGCTTGTTTGGTCAGGCACGGGGGTGGTTCGGCGGTGTCGGGTGCGTGGCGGGCGCGGTAGGCGCTGGGTGGTTCGCCGACGAGTTCGGTGAATCGGGTGCTGAAGGTGCCCAGGGACTGGCAGCCGACGGCGAAGCAGACATCGGTGACGCTGAGGTCGCCGCGGCGCAGCAGGGCCATGGCGCGTTCGATGCGGCGGGTCATCAGGTACGCGTACGGGGATTCGCCGTAGGTCTGGCGGAACTGGCGGCTGAGGTGGCCGGCGGACATGTGCTCGCCACGGGCGAGGGCTTCGACGTCGAGGGGTTTGGCGTACTCGCGGTCGATGCGGTCGCGGACGCGGCGCAGCCGGGTCAGGTCGCGCAGTCGTTGGGCGAACGCGGGGTCGTCGTTGGCCGGGTGCGGTGGCACGTCCGCATCCTGCCTGCTGGGCGGTGGTGTCGTCCACCTGTTCGAGCGGCGAGTCGCCGCCGGGTGCACCCGCGGCCCGGGCGCACCCGGGCGGCGGTCAGCGCAGCCGGCGGGCGGTGAAGCGGGTGGGTGGGTCGGCGATGGCGTCCTGGGTGGCGACGAGTTGCAGTTCCCGGGTGCCGGCTTCGAGGGTCGCCTCGAGTACCGCGTAGATCGAGTTGGTGGTGCGTTCCAGCGCGGTCTGCGGTGAGCCGGTGGTGGCGAGGTGGGCGAGGTAGAGGGCGGCGGTGACGTCGCCGCCGCCGTTGGGGGCGATCGGCAGCAGCGGGGTGGTGACGGCCCAGGCGCCGTCGTCGGAGACGGCGACGACCTCCAGGTGGCCGGCGGGCAGGTCGCCGTGCAGGACGCTGGTGACCAGGACGTGCCGGGGGCCGGTGGCGCGGACGGCGTCGACGGCGGCGAGCAGGTCGTCGAGGGTGTCGGTGGTGCGGCCGGCGAGGAATTCCAGCTCGAACTGGTTGGGGGTGACGATGTCGGCGCGGGGGACGACGGTGTCGCGCAGGTATTCGGGGATGCCGGGGCGGACGAACATGCCGCGGCCGACGTCGCCCATGACCGGGTCGCAGCAGTACAGGGCGGCCGGGTTGGCGGCCTTGACGCGGGCGACGGCGTCGAGGATGACCGCGCCGACGGCGGGGTCGCCCTGGTAGCCGGAGAGGACGGCGTCGGCGGTGCCGAGCACGCCGCGGTCCTCGATCCCGGCGATGACGTCGGCGACGTCGGCGGGGGCGAGCAGCGGGCCTCGCCAGGCCCCGTAGCCGGTGTGGTTGGAGAAGTGCACGGTCAGGACCGGCCAGACCTCGTGTCGGAGGCGTTGCAGTGGGAACACGGCGGCGGAGTTGCCGACGTGGCCGTAGGCGACCGACGACTGGATGGACAGGATCTTCACCTGCTCATGGTCGCATCCCGGGCCGGGTGTGACAGGTGGTGGTGGCGTGATGACGGGTGGCTGCGGCGGTGACCGTTCGGCTCGGCGTTTCGACCGCCGGGCGCGGGGCGGGTTTGGGCGCAGCGTGCGGTGGGGGCATGAAGCCGGGTGTTCTCGCCATCTGGACGGAGGAAGCAACGATGCTTTCCGCACTCGATCGTCGGCACACCGTCGCGCCGCCGGGGTACAGCCGCTGGCTGATCCCTCCGGCGGCGCTGGCGATCCATCTGTGCATCGGGCAGGTGTACGCCACGAGCGTGTACAAGAACTCCCTGATCGCGCACTTCGACACGGGGCAGACGGCGATCGGGGTGATCTTCAGCATCGCGATCGTGATGCTGGGGTTGTCGGCCGCGGTGGCCGGTACGTGGGTGGAGGCGAACGGGCCGCGTAAGGCGATGTTCGTCTCGGCGTGTTTCTGGGCCGCGGGGTTCCTGGTCGGGGCGCTGGGCATCGCGACCGGGCAGCTGTGGCTGCTGTATCTGGGGTACGGGGTGCTGGGCGGCATCGGTCTGGGGATCGGGTACATCTCCCCCGTCTCCACGTTGATCAAGTGGTTCCCGGACCGTCCGGGTCTGGCGACCGGGTTGGCGATCATGGGGTTCGGTGGTGGGGCGATGGTGGCCTCTCCCCTGTCCCGGCAGCTGCTGTCGTTCTACGACGCCGGTTACGACCCGTCCGACAGTGGTTCCACCGCGTCGGGGTCGGCGCTGGTGTGGTTGTTCGTGACGCTCGGCGTCGGCTACTTCGTGATCATGATGTTCGGGGTGTTCAACGTGCGGGTGCCGGCGCCCGACTGGCGCCCGGCCGGGTTCGACCCGGCCCAGGTGGCCGAGAAGCCGCTGGTGACCACCGCGAACGTGTCGGCGGCCAACGCGGTCAGGACACGGTCGTTCTGGCTGCTGTGGGTGGTGCTGTTCTGCAACGTGACCGCGGGGATCGGGATCCTGGAGCAGGCCAGCCCGATGATCCAGGACTTCTTCCGCGAGGGCGGCACGTCGGCGGTGTCGGTGGCTGCGGCCGGCGGGTTCGTGGGACTGCTGTCGCTGTTCAACATGGCGGGCCGGTTCGTGTGGTCGTCCACGTCGGATGTGATCGGCCGCAAGCCGATCTACGTGGTGTACCTGGGCGTGGGCATGGTGCTGTACCTGGTGCTGGCGCTGGTGGGGCAGACCTCGACGGCGTTGTTCGTGCTGCTGGCGTCCGTGATCCTGTCGTTCTACGGTGGCGGGTTCGCGACCATTCCGGCGTACCTGCGGGACCTGTTCGGCACGTTCGAGGTGGGCGCGATCCACGGCCGCCTGCTGACCGCGTGGTCGGCGGCGGGCGTGGCCGGGCCGCTGATCGTCAACGGGTTCCTCGACGCGCAGGGCGAGCCGGGCACGTTGACCGCGGCGGCGTACCGGCCGGCGCTGTTCACGATGGTCGGCCTGCTGGCGGTGGGGCTGGTGGCGAACCTGCTGGTACGGCCGGTGCCGCAGCGTTACCACGAGCCCGCGTCCGGGCGGGGCGAGACGGAGCAGGGACAGCCGGGGGCGACGGAGAGGAGCGGATCATGAACGAGCACAGCGGTGGCGGCCAGCTGGTTCGCCTGGTGGTGTCGTGGCTGGTGGTGTCGGCGCTGCTGGGCTACGGCGTGGTGCAGACCGTGATCACGGCGGCGAAGCTGTTCACCCAGTAGGAGACGCGACGCGGCGGCCCGGGGGCGGCAACCCCCGGGCCGCCGCCGGGTCAGAGACCGCCGCCGACGCGCAGGACCGCGCCAGTGGTGTACGAGGCGTCCGCGCCGAGCAGGTGCGCGATCGCGCCGGCGACCTCCTCGGGTTCCCCCGCCCGGCCCATCGGGATCCGCCCGGCGGCGGTGTCGGGACGGTCGGGCACGCCGGAGCGGGCGTGGATCGTGGTGCGGATGATGCCGGGGGCGACGGCGTTGACGCGGATGCCGTGCGGCGCCAGTTCCTTCGCGAGCCCGACGGTGAGGGTGTCGGTGGCGGCCTTGACGGCGGCGTAGTGGATGTACTCCCCGGGTGAGCCGAGCGTCGCGGCCACGGAGGAGACGTTGACGATGGCCCCGCCGCGGGTGAGCCGCCGGGCCGCCTGCTGGGCGCACAGGACGTACCCGATGAGGTTGACGTCGACGACCTCGCGCAGGTCGTCGACGCGCAGGTCGGTGAACGGGCCGATCGGGCTGGTGACCCCGGCGTTGTTGACCAGGCCGGTGAGCGGGCCGAGCCGGTCGGCGGCGTCGAAGATCCGGCGTATCTCGTCGGGGTCGGTGGTGTCGGCGGCGACGGTGACCGCGCGGCGGCCGGCGGCGCGCACGTCGGCGGCCACCGCCTCGGCGGCCGCGTGGTCGGCGCGGTAGCCGATGACCAGGTCGTGGCCCTCGGTGGCGAGCCGGCGGGCGGTGGCCGCGCCGATGCCGCGCCCTCCCCCGGTGATGATGGTGATGGAGGTCAATGCCCTTCTCCCCTGTGCGGTGGGGGCGACGTTACCGTGGGCGGGACCATCCGGGGTGGAGAGGACTGTCACATGGGGCGCGCGTTGGTGCTGGGTGGCGGCGGGGTGACCGGGGTGGCCTGGGAGCTGGGTCTGCTGGCCGGGCTGGCCGGGCACGGCCTGCGGCTGGACGAGGCTGACCTGGTGGTGGGCACGTCGGCCGGGTCGGTGGTCGGGGCGCAGGTGCGCTCGGGTACGCCGCCGGCGCAGTTGTACGAGGCGCAGTTGCGGCCGCCCCGCGACGAGGTGCCGGCCCGGCTCGGGACGGGGGTGCTGTTGCGCTGGGCGTGGGCGGGCGGTCGGGGCCGGGACGCGGCGCGGGCCCGCGCGCGTATCGGCGCGATGGCGTTGTCGGCGCGTACCCCGTCGGAGCAGTCGCGGCGGGCGGTGATCGCGGCCCGGCTGCCGTCACCGGACTGGCCGGCGGCGCGGCTGCTGGTCACCGCCGTGGACGCGGCCTCCGGCGAGTTCGTGGTGTTCGACGCGGACAGCGGGGTGCCGCTGGTGGACGCGGTCGGCGCCAGTTGCGCGGTGCCGGGGGTGTGGCCGCCGGTCACAGTCGGCGGCCGGCGCTTCGTCGACGGCGGGGTCCGCTCGCCGGTGAACGCGGATCTGGCGGCCGGCTGCGATCGGGTGGTGGTCCTGGCGCCGACGCGCGCCGCGGTGGGCCCGATGCCGCGGCTGTCGGCGCAGGTGGCGGCGTTGCGGGAGGCGGGTGCGCGGGTGGCTGTGGTGTCGCCGGACCGGGCGGCGCGGACGGCGATCGGCCGCAACGTGCTGGACCCGGCGCGGCGGGCGGCGTCGGCGCGGGCCGGGTTCGCGCAGGCCGAGGCGGTGGCCGGCGAGGTGGCCGGGGTGTGGCGGTGACCGCAGCCGCCGGACGGATCAGGAGTCGCTGGTCAGGCGCGCCAGCCGCCGGTTGAGGTAGCGCTGTTCGGGCAGGCTGCCGGTGAGGCGGGCGGCCAGCATGTAGTGCTCGGCGGCGGCGTGCGCGTCGCCGTCGAGTTCGAGCAGGTGGGCGCGGACGGCGTGCAGCCGGTGGTGGCCGCGCATCGCCGGGTCGGCCAGCAGCGGGTCGAGCAGGGCCAGCCCGACGGCGGGGCCGTGCGCCATGGCCACGGCGACCGCCTGGTTGAGCGTGACGAACGGGCTGGGGGCGACCCGGCTCAGCATGTCGTAGAGGACGCTGATCTGGAGCCAGTCGGTGTCCGGGAAGGCCGGCGCCTCGGCGTGGACGGCGGCGATGGCCGCCTGGAGCTGGTAGCGGCCCACCGGGCCGTGGGGCAGGGCCCGGCCGAGCAGCGTGACGCCCTCGTCGATGAGGTCGCGTCGCCAGCGGGAGCGGTCCTGGTCGGCCAGCGGCACGAGGTCACCGGCGGCGTCGGTGCGGGCGGGCGACCGGGCGTGGGTGAGCAGCATCAGCGCCAGCGCGCCGGTGACCTCGTGGTGGCCGGGCAGCGCGGCGTGGACCTGCCGGGTGAGCCGGATCGCCTCCTCGGCGAGTTCGACGTCGACGAGCTGGTCACCGGAGGTGCGGGTGTAGCCCTCGCTGAACACCAGGTGGCACACGTCGAGCACGGCGGCCACCCGGTCGGGCAGCGCGTCCGGTGGCGGCATCGTGAACCGGGCGCCGGCCTCGCGCAGGGTCGCGCGGGCCCGGCTCAGCCGCTGGGTCATGGTCCGGGCCGGCACCAGGTAGGCGGCGGCGATCTGTTCCACCCGCAGTCCCGCCACCGCGCGCAGGGTCAGCGCGACCTGTGAGGGGCGGCTCAGCGCCGGGTGGCAGCACAGGAACAGCAGCCGCAACGTGTCGTCGGCGCCGGTCACCGGCGTGTCGTCGACGGGCGGTACGACGCCGGCGCCGGGTTGCCGGGCCGCGTCGAGCCGCTCACGGCGGGTGCGGGCCTCCTCGGCGCGCATCCGGTCGATCAGCCGCCGCGAGGCGACCCGGATGAGCCAGGCGCGGGGTTCGTCGGGGACGCCGGTGAGCGGCCACCGGGCGGCTGCGACCTCCGCCGCGTCCTGGAGGGCGTCCTCGCAGGCGTCGGGGTGCCCGTAGCGGCGCAGCAGAGCGGCGCGGACGTGCGGCGCCTCCCGGCGCCACACGTCCGCGAGCGGCGTGGTGTTACTGATCGGAGCCGCCCGGCCACATCGAGGGCCGCAGCTCGACGGTCTCCCCGGGGCCGGCGAACTTCGCGGCGACGGCCTCGGCGCGGGCCTGGTCCTCGACGTCGATGAGGAAGAAGCCGGCGAGGTGTTCCTTGGCCTCGGAGTACGGGCCGTCGGTCGCCAGCGGCGCGCCGTCGCTCCACCGGTAGAGCCGGGCGGTGCGGGGGTCGGCGAGCGCCTCGCCGACGACCAGCTCACCGTTGGCGTGCAGCTCGGTCATCACCTGCTCGAAGTCGGCGTTGAGCCGTTCGCGTACCTCGGCCGGCAGCTCCTGGTGGGCGGCGAGGTATTCCGAGGTGGGGTGCCCCCACGGCTCCGGGTTGGAGTGGATCATGATCACGTACTTCACTGTCTGTCCTTCGCGTCGTGCGGCGGTGTCTCCCCGCCGCTCGCCCGGTACGACGGAGCGGGATCGCCGATGTCTACATATCCTCGCGTCATGAGTGACGCGGTGGGTGTCGGTGACCTGGTCGAGGATTTCACGCTGCCGGACGAGACGGGCACGCCACGGCGCCTGTCGGAGTTCCTGGCCGCCGGTCCGGTGGTGCTGTTCTTCTACCCCGCGGCGATGACGCGGGGCTGCACGGCGGAGAGCTGCCACTTCCGGGACCTGGCGGCGGAGTTCGCGGCGGTCGGAGCGCAGCGGGTGGGGATCAGCCGGGACCCGGTGCAGCGGCAGGCGGAGTTCTCCCGCCGGCACGGGCTCGGCTATCCGCTGCTGTCCGACGCCGACGGCGAGGTGGCGCGGGCGTTCGGGGTGCGACGGCGGCTGCCGCTGGGCGCGCTGAGCACCCGGCGGATGACGTTCGTGATCGGCACCGACCGGCGGGTGCTCGCCGTGGTGCACAGCGAGCTGAGCATGAACGAGCACGCCGACGCGGCGCTGCGGGCCCTCGGGGGCTGATCATCGCGGTGTCGCAGCCGGCTGGTATCAAGGCTGCGTCAAACAGGTGTACGGAAGAGGGCGTGATGGCGGGTCAGGGTTTGTCCACTGACGAGGTTCAGGGAATCCGGGAGGCTCTTGCGGCGGGCCGCAAGCCCCGGGTGGTGTTCACCGAGGCGGCCGGGCAGATGGCCGGGCAGCTCGGGCAGGTGGTGGAGCTGACCGACCCGGCGGCGTCGGAGGAGTTCGTGGTGGTGCGGTTCGGCCGCGACGAGCTGCCCTTCTCCCCCGCCGACGTGGCGATCGCCCCCAAGGGCGCCGGGCGGCGTCCGGCGGCCGAGGCGAAGCCGGAACCGGAGCAGGCGCCGGCCGCGCCGCCGGAGCCCGCGTTCGTGCTGGACACGCCGCGGGTGCCCGCGCCGCGACGGGAGGAGCCGAAGACCGAGCAGCCGCCGGCGGAGCCGAAGCCGGCGAAGCGAGCGGTGAAGGCCGCCAAGCCGAAGACCCCGCCGGGGCTGACCGTGACGCTCGCCTACGCCGAGGGCGAGTGGACGGTGGCCGCGCAGCAGGGCACGAAGGCGCTGGCCCGGCCGTACGTGGTGAAGCCGGCCGAGGCGCTGCGGATGGTGGCGCTGGTCGACGTGCCCGGCGTGCAGGAGGCGGTGGAGCAGATCCTGGCCGCCGAGCGGGCCGAGGCCGAGCAGCAGGCGGAGAAGCTGCGCGCCGAGCTGGCCGAGATCGAGGCGCGGCTGGCGGAGCTGCGCGAGGCGCGCTGACCCCGTGACGCCCCGCGGGGCCGGTGCGACCCCCTCGCACCGGCCCCGCGTCCCCTGCGCCCACAGGTCGATCAGTGTTGCGGAATGTTCTGTACCCCGATCCGGCGGCGGAACACCCAGTACGTCCAACCCTGGTAGGCCAGCACGATCGGCGTGAACACCACGGCCACCCAGGTCATGATCTTCAAGGTGTACGGGGTGGACGCGGCGTTGGTGGCCGTCAGCGTGCCGGCCGCGTCCAGGGTGGACGGCATCACGTTCGGGAACAGTGCGGCGAACAGCGTCGCCACGGCCAGCGCGATGGCCACCGCCGTACCGGTGAACGCCCAGCCCTCCCGGCGTACCCTGGCCGCGGCCAGACCGCCGAGCAGGGCGAGGGCGGCGCCGACGGCGAGCACGACGGCGGCGGCGCTGGAACGGATGGTCAGCGTCCAGCTCAGGAACGCCACGGCGGCCACGGCGGTGCCGACGCCGAGCTTGACGGCGAGTGCGCCGGCGCGCTCGCGGATGTCACCGGTGGTCTTCAGCGCCAGGAACACCGCGCCGTGGGTGAGGAACAGCCCCAGCGTGGTCAGGCCGCCGAGCAGCGCGTACGGGTTGAGCAGGTCGAACAGGCCGCCGACGTACTCGTGGTCGGCATCCAGCGGCACGCCGCGGAAGATGTTGGCGAACGCCACGCCCCACAGCACGGCCGGGATCGCCGAGCCCCAGAAGATGGCCTGGTCCCAGCGGCGCTTCCAGGACGCCTCGGGCCGCTTGTGGCGGTACTCGAAGGCGACGCCGCGGGCGATCAGGGCCAGCAGGATGAGCAGCAGCGGCAGGTAGAAGCCGGAGAACAGGGTGGCGTACCACTCGGGGAAGGCGGCGAACATGGCGCCGCCGGCGGTGATCAGCCACACCTCGTTGCCGTCCCAGACCGGGCCGATGGTGTTGATCAGGACGCGGCGCTGCCGGTCGTCGCGGCCGAGCACCGGCAGCAGCATCCCGACGCCGAAGTCGAAGCCTTCGAGGATGAAGTAGCCGGTGAAGAGCACTGCTACGAGGAGAAACCAGACGGTCGTCAGTTCCACGGTTGGGCTCCGGGGTGTCAGTAGGCGAACGCCAGCGGGCGCTCGGCGTCGTCGGTGTCGTCGTCGTCGGTCTGCGGGGTGACGTCCGGTACGCCGGCGCGGGCGTAGCGGACCAGCAGTTTGAACTCGACCACCGCGAGGACGGCGTAGATGAGCGTGAACGCGGTGAAGGAGGTGAGCACCTCGGTCAGGGAGACGCTGCGGGACACGCCGTCACGGGTGAGCATCTCGCCGAAGACGATCCACGGCTGGCGGCCCATCTCGGTGAAGATCCAGCCGAAGGAGTTGGCCAGCAGCGGCAGCACGGGCATGACCAGGCCGGCGCGCAGCAGCCACTTGCTGGTGGGGGTGCGGCCCTTGCGCTGGCTCCACAGCACCAGCAGCGCGATCGCGGCGGCGGCCAGCCCGAAGGCGATCATGAACCGGAAGCTCCAGTAGGTGACCGGGATGATCGGGGCGTAGTTGCCGGGGCCGTACTGGCTGGCGTACTGGGCCTGGAGGTCGTTGATGCCCTGGACGGTGCCGTTGGGGTCGCCGGTGCCGAGGAACGACAGCAGGTACGGGATCTTGATGGCGAACAGCTCACGGCTGCCGTCGAGGCTGCCGACCGTGAGCACGGAGAACGAGGCGGGGCTCTCGGTGGTGTAGAGGCCCTCGGCGGCGGCCATCTTCATCGGCTGCACGTCGGTCATGATCTTGCCCTGGATGTCGCCGGTGAGGACGACCAGCGCCGAGGAGAACAGGACGACCCAGGAGCCGAGCTTGGTGGCGAAGCGGTACGCGCCGGTGTCGGCGCTGTCGCGGTTGCGCATCACGTGCCACAGGCCGACGGTCACCATCAGCGACCCGGCGACCAGGAACGCGCCGGCCAAGGTGTGCGGGAAGGTGACCAGGGCGACCTTGTTGGTGAGCACGGCGACGAAGTCGGTCAGCTCGGCGCGGCCGCTCTCCGGGTTGATCCGGAAGCCGACCGGGTTCTGCATGAACGAGTTCGCGGCGAGGATGAAGTACGCCGACAGGTTGGTGCCGATCGCGGCGGCCCAGATCGCGGCCAGGTGCAGGCGCTTGGGCAGCCGGTCCCAGCCGAAGATCCACAGGCCGATGAAGGTGGATTCGAGGAAGAACGCGACCAGGGCCTCGATGGCCAGCGGCGCGCCGAAGATGTCGCCGACGAAGCGGGAGTAGTCGCTCCAGTTCATGCCGAACTGGAACTCCTGCACGATGCCGGTGACCACACCCATCGCGAAGTTGATCAGGAAGAGCTTGCCGTAGAACTTGGTGAGTTTGAGGTACCGCTCGTTGCCGGTGCGGTGCCACATGGTCTGGAGGATCGCCACCAGCACGGACAGGCCGATGGTCAACGGCACGAACAAGAAGTGGTAGACGGTGGTGACACCGAACTGCCAGCGGGCGACGTCCAACGCGTCCACCAGAAAACCCCCAGCTGTGCATACTACGAGACGTAGTAGATACTACTCGTCGTCGTAGAGAAAACAGCAGGGCCGCAGGGCCCCACCCGGCCCGGGACCAATGACCCTGATCACCCTTGCCGGAGGACCTGCCGGGTCCCGGGGTCGCCCCGGCTCGTGCGACGATCCAGCACTGATGAACAGCACCCCCTGGCGCGCGCCGCTGCTGTGGCGGGGCGCGCAGACGCTCGCCCGCGCGGTCGTCGGGCTGGTCGGCCGGCTGGAGGTCACCGGCGACGTGCCCGACGCGCTGCGCCACGGCCCGCTGGTCCTGGCCGCGAACCACATCAGCCCGTTCGACCCGGTGGTGCTCGCCGCCGCCTGCCGGGTCCGGCGCGTCGCGCCCCGGATCATGGCGACCGGCGGGCTGTTCCGCGCCCCGGTGATCGGGGCGCTGATGCGCCGCGCCGGGCACATCCGCGTCGACCGGGGCACCGCAGCGGTGCACCGCTCGCTGGAGGTCGCCGCCCGGGCCGTGGCCGGCGGGTCGGTGGTGCTGGTCTACCCGGAGGGACGCATCGGGCTCGACCCGGGCATGTGGCCCGAGCGGGGCAAGACCGGCGCGGCCCGGCTCGCGTTCGCCAGCGGCGCCGCCGTCGTACCGGTGGCCCAGTGGGGCTCGCACGAGGTGCTGCCCTACCGGGCGCCCAGGGGAATGCTGGGCGCGGTGGCGCGGGCGGTCGCCCGCCGGCCCGTCATCCGGGTGCACTTCGGCGCCCCGGTGCCGCTGGACGACCTGCGGTCGGACTCCCCCGGCGCGGCCCGGCAGGCCACCGACCGGATCATCGACGCGATCACCGGGGATCTCGTGCCGCTGCGCCCCGACGAGCCCGATCGGCCCCGGCACGTCGACCCCGGCCGCCCGGTGGACGACAGTCGCGCGCACCGCCGCCGTACCGGCTGACGCATCCCGCGCCCGGTGGCGGGTATCAAGCCGCGCATCCCGTACGCGGAGAGGACCCGGCCATGACCGCTGTTCGAGCACTCGTTCTCAACTGCACCCTGAAGCGCTCCCCGGCGACGTCCAGTTCGCAGGTGCTCGGCCAGGAGGTGCTCGACGCGCTGGCCGATCAGGGTGTCGACGGCGAGATCGTCCGGGTGGTCGACCACGACGTGCGCTTCGGGGTCTCCGTCGACGAGGGCGACGGCGACGGCTGGCCCGGCATCCGCGCCAAGCTGCTCGCCGCCCAGATCCTGATCATCGCCACGCCGATCTGGCTCGGTCAGCCCTCGTCGGTGACCAAGATGGTCCTCGAACGGTTGGACGCCGAGCTGTCCGAGACCGACGAGCAGGGCCGCCTGCGCACCTACGGCAAGGTCGGCGGCGTGGCAGTGGTCGGCAACGAGGACGGCGCGCACCACACCATCGCCGAGGTGCAGCAGGCGCTCAACGAGGTGGGGTTCACCTGCCCGGCCGCCGGGGCCACGTACTGGGTCGGGGAGGCACTGCACAAGACCGACTACGTCGACGCCCGCCCCAAGCCCGACACGACCGGCCGCACCACCGCCGCGCTGGCGCTCAACAGCGCCCACCTGGCCCGGCTGCTCGCGGAGCGGCCCTACCCGCCGCCCGGAACCCGCGACGCGGGCGTCGGCCCCAGCACTCAGCCCGGCTGACCCGGCCCCGACCCCGACCGCGCTGGCCGCCTGCGCGCACCGCCGTCGATCTTGCAGCTGGTGCCCGGGCAAACCCGGCCAACCGCCCCCGACGAGGGCCGCAACCGCAAGATCGACGAGGCGAAGGCGAGGCGAGGGCGGGGCGGGGCGGGGGCGGGTCAGGGGGTGGCGCGCAGGCGGTCGTCGAGGGCGGTCAGGTCCGGGACGAACCACACCTGGTCGTGCCGGTTCGACTCGGCCACCAGGGCGCGCAGCGCGCCGCTGCGCTCCAGATGCGCGGAGATGTCGCCGACGATCGCCAGGCGCAGCCGGTAGTTGACGAACTTCTGCATCACCTCACCGGCGAAGCGGGTGCCGAGCGTGAAGAAGTCGGGGTCGAGCCGGTCGGCCGGCACCGCCACCACTGTCGCGCCGAGGAACGCCGCGCCGATCAGGTCCAGCGCGTCGCGTTCGGTGGCGATCGGCGGGCCGTCCGGGTCGCAGACCAGCACCGGCACGCCGGCGCGCTCCTGCATCAGGTCAGCCACGGCCACGCTCCCCGCCGAGCAGGCCGTTGCCGCCGTCGAGCACCCCGTCGAGCAGGCGCAGCAGGTCGGCGGTGGCGGTGAGGTCGCCCAGGATCACGATGGTCATGCGGTGCCGCTCCTCGTCGTGGACCGTCTGCACGCGCAGCGGACGGTCCGGGTCGTGGTGGGTGTTCACACCGGCCAGCACCAGCGTGCCGAGCCGGTCGGCGGCGGCCCGGTCGACGCCGTCGAGGCGCACGACGCTCGACACCTCCGCCCCCGGCGCCGAGGGCGACGCGGGCCGGCCGGTCAGCGTGTCCAGGTCCGCGCGGGCGATCCGGTACTGCTTGCCGATCCGCGTGGCCCGCAGCCGGCCGGAGCGGATGTAGCCGCGCACGGTGCGCACGTGCAGGCCGAGCAGGTCCGCGACCTGCTCCACCGAGTACATGTCGTTACTCATCGCACCCTATCCTAGCGATCTCAGGGAACGATAGGTAATTTCACCGCCCGGCCATGTGCGCGCCATCCACGCCGGGCATACTGCCCGCGTGCAGCCCCGTCACGGCTACCTCGACGCGCCCGCGCCGCTGGCGTTCGCCCACCGCGGCGGCGCGGCCGACGGCGACGAGAACACCGCCGCCGCGTTCGCCCGTGCCGTCGCCCTCGGCTACCGGTACGTGGAGACCGACGTGCACGCCACCGCCGACGGGGTACCGGTGGTCTTCCACGACCCGACGCTGCGCCGGGTCACCGGCGAGCCGGGCCGCATCGCGGACCTGCGGTGGGCCGACCTGTCCTCGGTACGCGTCGGCGGCGCCGCGCTGGTCCCCCGCCTGGACGAGGTGCTCGGCGCCTGGCCGCAGGTGCGGTTCAACATCGACGTGAAGTCCGACGGCGGCGTGGAACCCACAGTCGCCACTGTCACCCGGACCGGCGCGGGTGAGCGGGTGCTGCTCGCCTCGTTCAGCGACGCCCGGCTGGCCCGGCTGCGGGCACTGGCCGGGCCGAAGGCCGCCACCAGCCTCGGCATGCGCGGCGTGGCCCGGCTGCGGCTGGCCTCGCTGCACGGACGGCCGCTGCGGCTGCCCCCGTCAGTGGTCGCCGCACAGGTGCCGGTCTCCTTCGGCCGGGTGCCGGTGGTGGACCGGCGGTTCCTCGCGTACTGCCACCGGATCGGGTTGCAGGTGCACGTCTGGACGATCGACGAACCCGCCCAGATGCACCACTTACTTGATCTTGGTGTGGATGGCATCATGACCGATCACGTCAGCGTGCTCCGTGACGTCTATCGCAGTCGCGGCCACTGGGCCGCCTGAGCCCCCGAGGACGACCCCCGATGGCCGATACGGTCACCCCCGCCGTCGCCGACCCCGCCGGACCGGGCAGCACCCGCCGCGAGCGCACCGGCTGGTACTTCTACGACTGGGCGAACTCCGCGTTCCAGACCACGGTCATCACGGTCTTCCTCGGGCCGTTCCTGACCACCGTCACCGAACTCGCCGCCGGCTGCGAACTGGGCGCGGACAGCTGCGACGGGGCCGTGTACCCGCTGGGCATCAAGGTCGCCGCCGGGTCGTTCTACCCGTACCTGATCTCGCTGTCGGTCTTCCTCACCGTGTTCGTGCTGCCGGTGATCGGCGCGATCGCCGACCGGTCGGCGCACAAGAAGCGGCTGCTCGCCGGCGCCGCGTTCACCGGCGCCGGCGCGACCATCGCGTTCGCGTTCGTCACCGGCGAGCGCTACCTGCTCGGCGGCGCGCTGTTCCTGATCGCGAACATCTCCTTCGGCGCCGCCGTGGTCGTCTACAACTCGTTCCTGCCGCAACTCGGCGGCCCGGACGAACGCGACGGCATCTCCAGCCGCGGCTGGGCCATCGGCTACCTCGGCGGCGGTCTGCTGCTCGCGCTGAACCTGGTCGCGGTCACCATGCTCAGCGAGGAGGGCAACGCCCAGCGCACGCTGGACCTGGCCCGCTGGTCGATCGTGTCGGCCGGCGTGTGGTGGGCCGCGTTCACCCTGGTCCCGCTGCGCTGGCTGCGCGAACACCCCACCGCCGCGGCCCTGCAGGCGGGCGGCAACGTGCTCACCGACGGGTTCCGGCAGCTCGGGCGCACCCTGCGCGAGATCAAGGCGTACCCGCTGACGCTGTACTTCCTGCTCGCGTTCCTGGTCTTCAACGACGGCATCCAGACCGTCATCACCCTGGCCAGCCAGTACGGCACCGAGGAACTGCGGCTGGAGCAGAGCACGCTGATCGTGACCATCCTGCTGGTGCAGTTCCTCGCCTTCGGCGGCGCGCTCGCCCTCGGCGCGCTCGCCAAGCGCATCGGCGCCTGGAAGACCGTGCTGCTGTCCCTGGTGCTCTGGACCGGTGTGATCATCGCCGCGTTCCGGCTGCCGGCCGAGGCGCCCGTGCCGTTCATGATCCTCGGCGGCTGCATCGGCCTGGTCCTCGGCGGAAGCCAGGCGCTGAGCCGGTCGCTGTTCAGCCAGCTCATCCCCGCCGGCAAGGAGGGCGAGTACTACGGCTTCTACGAGATCAGCGACAAGGGCACCAGTTGGCTAGGCCCGCTGGCGTTCGGCCTGGTCTTCCAGCTGACCTCGTCGTACCGGGTGGGCCTGGTGTCGCTGCTGATCTTCTTCGTGGTCGGCTTCGCGCTGCTGGCCGCCGTGCCGATGCGCCGGGCCATCATCGCCGCCGGCAACACCCCGCCCCGGGTGCTCTGACCCCCGCTCCCCGACCTGTGGATCATCGCGGGCCGGATCAGGCGGCGTCGATGGACTAGGCTGCCCCGACGTGACCGACGACGCCGCCCCGACCTGCCTGGCCCGCCCCCTGCCGGGGCCCGGCGACGACCGAGCCTCCGGCTGCGCCGCCGCCCGCGGCGTCGACGGCCGGCCGCTGCACGCCGCCGCGCTCAAGTTCTTCTGGGGGCCGATGGACTGCGGCAAGTCCACCATGGCGTTGCAGATGAACCACAACCACGCCCGGCAGGGCCGCCGCGGCCTGGTCACCACCCGCATCGACCGCTCGCTGGGCCCGCAGGTCACCACCCGCATCGGCCTGGCCCACGAGGCCGTCGAGGTCACCGACGACCTCGACCTGCGAGTCCTGGTCCGCGACGCGTGGGCCGAGGGGGTACGGGTGGACTACCTGATCTGCGACGAGGCCTCGTTCTACAACCTCGAACACATCGAGCAGATGGCGGAGCTGGTCGACCGGTTCGACGTCGACGTCTACGCCTTCGGCCTGGCCACCGACTTCCGCTCCTGCCTGTTCCCGGCCGCGCAGAGGCTGTTCGAGCTGGCCGACGAGGTGGCCCGCATCCAGGTCGAGGTGCTGTGCTGGTGCGGCCGGGAAGGGCTGCTCAACGCCCGTGTGGTCGGCGGCCGGGTGGTCCGCGAGGGCGCGCAGGTCGTCATCGGCGACACCGTGGACACCGCCGACGTGCGCTACCAGGTGCTGTGCCGGCGCCACTACCGCTCGGGCGACCTCGGCCCGCGTGCCTGAGCCTCAGAAGGGATCCCCGCACACCCGCCACGACCCGCCCTCCGGCACGACCGGCAACTCACGTTCCTCGCTGCCACCGCCGTCGCGGTTGATCCGCACGATCACCGTCCCCGTCGGCTTACCGGACCGGGTCGCCACCGACACGTCGACGATCTCGTAGCCGCTCACCTGGGGCGGGGTCCGCACCCAGCTCCCGAAGCCGGTACGGCTCCACTTGCCGCGGGCCTCGGCGCACAGCCGCTCGTACGCCGCGTCGGTGTCGCCGGCCGCGACGTCGCGGAAGAACCCGTCGGCGGTCTCCCGCACGGGCCCGTCGGCCTGGAGCACCACCTGCGCGTTCCACGCCGCCAGCCCGGCCACCCCGATCAGGCAGGTGCCCACGCCGAGACCGGCGATCAGCACGCCCGCGCGTAGCGGCCGGCGACGCCGGGCCGTGTGGTGCCACTCCCGCTGCCTGCCCATCAGTGTCGACGGTAGGCAACCGGACGGTGACGCGCAGCCGGTTGCGACGCGCGCTCGTACCGGACAGCAAATGGCGGGCATCGGCGGCAGACTGTCCGTATGACAGCTCACGCCGACATCGCCATGATCAGTATCGACAGCTCCGACCCGGCCGCGCACGCCGCCTTCTACGCCAAGGCGCTGGGGTGGGAGATAACCCACAGCGAGGCCGAGTACGCCATGATCGTCAAGGACGGTCCGGCGATCGGGTTCGGCCTGGTGCCCGGGTACACGCCGCCGGCGTGGCCGGACGAGAGCGGCGACAAGCGTTATCACCTCGACCTCTACGTCGACGACGTGGCGGTCGCGGAGAAGGACCTGGTGGCGGCCGGCGCGACCCGGCCCGAGTTCCAGCCCGGCGGCGAGCGGTGGACCGTGCTGATCGACCCGATCGGGCAGCCGTTCTGCCTCTGCCCCCGCCCGCAGGGCTGACCGGTCAGCGCAGCGGGCCGCGGAGCACCGCGGCCCGCATCGCTGCCGGATCAGCGGCCGGGACGTACTCCAGCCACCAGGTGGCGCCGGCCGCCGCCAGTTGTGCCAGGTAGGCCCGCTCGGCGCGCTCGTCGGGACGTCGCCGCCGGCCCCCGACGGCCACGTCGAACGGTTGCCCGTCCGCGCGGCGGGCCGGCAACGCGGCGACCAGGCCGGCCACCTCGTCGGGTGTGAAGTCGGACCAGCCGTGGGTGTCGGTCAGCTTGTAGGGCACGATCCCGTCCGCCCGGGCGGCACGCCGCAGCACCGCCTTCGCCTGGGTGCTGCCGCCCACCCAGACCGGCACCCGGGGTGACTGCACGGGCGGGGGACGCAGCGCCACGCCCTCGGCGCGGTAGTGGACGCCGTGGTGCGTGACCGGGTCGCCGCCGAGCAGTCCCACCAGCAGGTCGAGGCCCTCGTCGAGCATCGCGGCGCGGGTCCTGAGGTCGGTGGGCTCGCCGAATGCGGCCAGGCCACGGTCGGCGGGGTCGCCGACTCCGACCGCGACGCCGGCCCGTCCCCCGGACAGGTGGTCGAGGGTGAGCACCTCCCGCGCCAGCTTGGCCGGTCGGCGCCGGGGCAGCGCGGTCACCGTGGTCCCGAACCGCACCCGCTCGGTGCGCCCGGCGATCGCCGCCAGCACCAGCCACGGATCCCACGTCGGTGGGTCGTCTCCGGCGTGGTGGACGAGGTAGTCCTCCAGGAACACCCCGTCCCAGCCGGCCCGCTCGGCCAGCTCACCGAGCGCCACGAGTTCGGCCACCGGCAAGGTGCCGCCACCGCAGGCGATCTCCAGTCCGTGTCGCACGCCGGCACCCTACGGCGCGGGTGCGACAGGTCAGCCGCGGCGGCGGGCCCGGGCCGCCCAGATCGCGTACGCCGGATCGCGGTCCAGGTTGTGCCGGTCCCGGTCGTAGCGGCGGGTGGTACGCGGATCGGCGTGGCCCATCGCGTCCTGCACGTCCTCCAGCGGCACCCCCTCCGAGCGCGCCGTGGTGGCGAACGCGTGGCGCAGCGAGTGCGGCGACAACTTCGCCCACGCGGCGATCCCGGCCCGCTGCGCGAGGCGGCGTACCAGCCGGAACACGGCGTGCCGGTCCATCCGGCCGCCGGTGGCGGTGACCAGCAGCGGACCGGTCAGCTCCGGCACGGTGACACCCTGCGCGGCGGCCCGGGCGGCCAGGTAGGCGTCGACCGCGTACGCGGTGCCCGGGGTGAGCGCGCGCCGGCGTACCTTGCCGCCCTTGCCGACGAAGCGGACGCTGCGGTGACCGCGTTCCGTGCCCAGGTCGGACACGTCGAGCGCGACCAGTTCCCCGACCCGCAGCCCCAGGTCGGCCAGCAGCGCGACGGCGGCCCGGTTGCGGGCGGCGGCCGGGCCGGTGTCGGCCTCGGCGGCGGCGATCAGCGCGTCGACCTCGTCGGGGGTGAGGCCGACGGTGGCGGAGTGGTCCCGGTCGACGCGCGGCCGGTCCGCCGCCGACACCGGGTTGGCGGGCACCGCGCCCAGCTTGACCAGGAAGTCGTACCAGCTCGACAGCGCGGACAGCCGGCGCGCGACGGTGGCCGGGGTGAGCGGGCGGCCGGCGCGGCCGCGGGGTGTGGACTCCAGTTCGCGGCCGTAGGTGTTGACGTCGAGGAAGGTGGCCCGCAGCGGGTCGACGGCGTGCTCGGCGCACCAGGTCAGCCAGCCGGTGACGTCGCGGCGGTACGCGTCGCGGGTGTGCTCGGACAGCCGCCGGTTGCGCAGCCACGCCTCGGTGACGTCGGCCGGGCCGGCGGGCAGGGCGGCGGGGCGGGCGCGGGGCAGCACCTCGGGGCGAAGCATGTGAGAAAGGTTCTCAGCCGGCGGGGGGGTTTGGCGACGAGGCGCGCTGATCCGCCGGTACGACGACGCGGGGTCGGCCGGTGGCCCGGCCTCCCCCGCGCGTCGGTGTGACGTGCTCAGGCGGTGGTGAGCTGACGCCGGCCGTTGCCCTCGGCGGGCGTGCTCACGGTGATCCGGCGCGGCTTGGCGCGCTCGGCGATCGGGATGCGCAGCGTCAGCACCCCGTTGTCGTAGCCGGCCTCCAGCCGGTCGGTGTCGAGCGTGTCGCCCAGGAACAGCTGCCGGGTGAACGTGCCCATCGGACGCTCGGCGGCGACCAGCTCGACGTTCTCACCGGTGGGACGGCGGCGCTCGGCGCGGACGGTCAGCACGTTGCGCTCGACGGTGCAGTCGATGCTGTCCGGGTCCACACCGGGCAGGTCGAACGCCGCGTAGAAGTGGTCACCGTCGCGGTACGCGTCCAGGTGCATCACGGCGGGCCGGGCGGTGGTGCCGAAGAACTGCTCGGCGATCCGGTCGATCTCGCGGAACGGGTCGGTACGCATCAACATGGCTCTTGCCTCCTCGGTTCTCCTGGCCCAAGGTCTCAAGTTGAGTCCGGGTGACTCAAGTTCCTGGTTCTGTTTTAGCGCGCCTCCGCCGCGTCGTCAACTCGGCCCGCGAGCGCCTTCTCGAACCAGTGCTGCGCGTACGGACCGCTGCTGAAGGCGGGGATCTCCCGGTAGCCGTGCCGGGCGTACAGGGCACGCGCCTCGACCAGGTCGGAGCGGGTGTCCAGCCGGATCCGCGTCGCCCCGCCGCCGGCCGCGTACGCCTCGATCGCCGCGATCAGCGCCGCCCCACCCCCGGCACCCCGGTGCTCTGGGCGCACGTACACCCGGGTCAGTTCGGCCCAGCCCGGCTGCCACCTGAGCCCGGCGCACCCGGCGAGCCGGCCGTCGCGGCGGGCCAGCACCAGCAGCCCGGTCGGCGGGGCCAGGTCGTCGCTCGGGTCCTCGGCCAGCGCGGCGTCCACCTCGCCGGGCCGCTCCGGACGGCCGTACCAGCGGCGCACCATCTCCGCCATGTACTCGCGCAACATCAGCGTCGCGTCCGGCTCGTCCGGGCGCGCGGCCAGCGTGCTCCAGCCGGTCACGGGCCGGTCCGCCAGTAGACGCCCTGCTCGCGGGTGAGCAGCATGTCGTCGATCAGGTAGCGGCGCAGCGTCACGTGGTCTGCCTCGCCGCCCTCGCACCACCGGCGCAGCGCATCGTTCACCTCCCGCTCCGGGTAGCGCCGCCCGGGTTCGAAGGTGCGTTCGGTGATGTGCTCCAGCAGCACCCGGCGGCGCCCCCGCTGCGCGGGCAGCCGGGTCAGCGTGCCGTCGCGCAGGAACGTGCGCAGGATCGCCTCGCGCGGGTTCGCGGCCGGGACCGCCGGGGACGCCGCACCGGCCCGGGCGAACTCGCGCAGCCGCTCGGCGTCGACCCGCAGCCCGCCCTCGTCGTCGGCGAGCACCCCGGCGTCGGTGAGACGGCGGACGGCCACGGCGGCGTCGCGGGCGGGCAGGCCGGTGCGGGCCACCACGGCCGGCACGTCCCGGGCGCCGAGCACGATCGCGGCGAACACGGTCCGGCGGCGCTCGTCGGCGAGCGCCCCGGCGAGGGCATGAGCGGTCATGGCGGGCAGCCTGTCAGCAACCCGCCGGATCCGGCCAGGCGTTTTCGTGCCGCGCCCGGACCGCGCCGACGGCCGTGCGGTTCGCGGCGCCGCCCCGCGCGGGCTCCGACGCCGAGCAACGCCGACCGGCGAGCTCTCAGGTCAGGCGGGTCAGGCGGCGAAGTCCACGTCGGCGGCGTCGACGGTGCCGGCGGTGCGCCCCGGGGCGGTCTGGAAACGCCAGTAGAGGTTGGTGTGGGCGATCACCTGCGCGGGCGGCGGCGCGCCGTAGGCGGACAGGTCCTCGGTGGTGTGCGCGTCGGCGACGAGCGTGGCGTCGTAGCCGCGGGTGAACGCGCCGTGCAGCGTCGAGCGGACGCACGCGTCGGTCTGCGCGCCGGTCACGACCAGCCGGCCCACCCGCGCGGCGGCGAGCACCGGCTCCAGTTCGGTGTCCTCGAAGGAGTCGCCGTAGGTCTTGTGCACCAGCGGCTCGTCGTCGCGTGGCGTCAACTCGGGCACGATCCGCCACTGCTCGCTGTCGGCCGGCAGGTCGTCGCTGCGGTGCTGCACCCACACCACCGGAACGTCGGCGGCGCGGGCCCGGTCGACCAGGCCGGCGATGGTGGCGACGACCCGGTCGCGGTCGTGGGCGCCGCGCACCACGCCGTTCTGCACGTCGATGACGAGCAGCGCGGTGCGCGGGCGGTCGGTGAGCGTGGTCATGGCGGCTCCTCGGGTGGTGACGGTCCAGGTCAACCTAGCCCCGGCCCCCGACAGTTCCGGCCCGCGCTCACACCCGCCGGTGCATGACGTGCAGCCCCACCCGTCCCCGCGCCGGGTGCGCGAACGACTCCGGCACCGTGCCGATCACGCTGAAGCCGAGCCGCCGGTACAGCTCCACGGCCGCCGTGTTGGTCTCCACCACGGCGTTGAACTGCATCGCGGCGAAACCCTGCCGGCGGGCCCAGTCCAGCGCCTCCTCGCACAGCGCCCGGCCCACACCCCGGCCGCGGGCGTGGGCCGCGACCATGAAACTGGCCGTCGCCACGTGCGACCCCGGCCCGGGCCGGTTCGGGCCCATCTTCGCGGTGCCGCGCACCGCGCCGTCGTGGTCCACCGCGACCGAGGTACGCCCCGGCGGGCGCTCCACCCACACCTCCCGCAACGTCTCCGGCGGCCAGTCCGGGTCGTACGGGAACGTGTCGGCGGCGGCGACGACGTCGGCGAGGATCGGCCCGACCTGGTCCCAGTCGGCGTCGGTGTAGTCACGAATCAGCATCGGCGCGCACGCTAGCCGCCGCCCCGGCCGTCCGGCCACCGGTTTCCGTCCACCCGGCCGAGGGCGGCGGGGCATCGGCGGACCACCGGCCGGGGCCATCATGGGCAGGTGGCCGAAACAGTCGCCGACATCGATCGGAGCGAGGCCGCCGCGCCCGGTGGCCCGCCGCCCGCCGGTCCGCGTACCGCAGTGCCCCTGGCGGTCGGCGCGGTCCTCACCGCCGTGCTGCTGTCGCTCGCCGGCCGCTACGGCTACCACCGCGACGAGCTGTACTTCCTGCTGTGCGGGCGGCATCTCGACTGGGGCTACGTCGACCAGGGGCCGCTCGTGCCGGCGCTGGCGCGGCTGGCCGACACGATCGCGCCGGGCAGCCTGGTGGTGCTGCGTACCCCGTCGGCGTTCATCGGCGGCGCGGCGGTGGTCCTGGTCGCCGCGATCGCCCGGCAGTTCGGCGTCGGCCGCGTCGCCCAGACGGCCGCGGCGGTGCTCGCCGCCGCCTCGGGCATCGTCCTGGCCGGGGGCCACCTGCTCAGCACCACGAGCGTCGACCTGCTGGTGTGGCTGGCCGCCGCGCTCTGCGTGGTACGGATGCTGCGCACCGGCGACACCCGGTGGGCGCTCGGTGCCGGGCTGGCGCTCGGCATCGGCCTGCTCAACAAGCCGCTGCCCGCCCTGCTCGGCGTGGGCCTGGTCGCCGGTGTGCTGATCGCCGGGCCGCGCCGGCTGCTGCGCGACCGGTGGGTGCTCGCCGGCGCGGGCGTCGCCCTGCTGCTCGCCGTGCCGTACGCGGCGTGGCAGGCAGCGCACGGCTTCCCGCAGCTCGACGTCGCCGCGTCGATCGCCGACGGCGACAGCTCCTACAGCGGCCGGATCGACGCGGTGGTGCTCCAGTTCCTGATCATCAGCCCGTTCGCGGTTCCGGTGTGGATCACCGGGCTGGTCGCGCTGCTGCGCCGGCCGTCCTGGGCGGCGTACCGGTCGCTGGCCTGGGCATGGCTGGTGGTGGTCGCGATCGTGGTGGTGGCCGGCGGCAAGGGCTACTACGACGCGCCGCTGCTGCTGGTGCTCACCGCCGCCGGGGTGGTGCCGGCCGTCGAGTGGGCGCGGCGTGGCGCGGCCCGGGCCCGGCAGGCGTTGCTGGTCGCCGCCGTCGCGCTGATGGCCGCGAGCAGCGCGGTGCTGCTGCTGCCCACGCTGCCGGCCGACCGGCTGCCCGGGTTCGTGGTCGCGGCAAACTACGACGCGGGCGAGACCATCGGCTGGCCCGAGTTCGCCGACTCGGTCGCCGCCGTGCACCGTGCCCTGCCCGCGGCCGAGCGCGACCGGGCGGTGGTGCTGACCGGCAACTACGGCGAGGCCGGCGCGCTGGCCCGGTACGGGCCGCAGCGGGGCCTGCCGCGCGCGTACTCCGGGCACAACAGCATGGCCACGTTCGACCGGCCGCCGGACGACGCCGACGTGGTGATCGTCGTCGGCTGGTCCCGCCCGGAGCCGCTGCGTGCCTGGTTCACCGAGGTCACCGAGGCGGGCCGGGTCGACCAGCGGGTCGACGTCGACAACGACGAGAACGGCGAGCCGATCTTCGTCGCGCGGGGGCTGCGGCGTCCGTGGTCACAGATCTGGGACACCGAGGTACGCCACGGCTCCTGAGATACTTGCCGCCATGCTCTGGGGAGTCAGCGGGCCGGTCTTCCTCCTCGACTACCTCGGCGCGGTCGCCGTGGCAGTCGTGATCGCCCTGGCGGTACGCGAACTGACCGGCCGCCGTACCCGGGGTGCGACACCCGACCGGGTCGAGCTGGCGTACCTGACCGACCGGGCGCTGCTGGCCTGCCAGGTCGGGGTGGCGGCGCTGCGCCGCGCGGGCGGGGTCGACGTCGGCGAACTCGCCACCCTGCACGCGCAGGGGCCGCCGCCGCCCGGATCACCCCCGCTGGTGCGCGCCCTGCACACCGCGCTGCGCCGCCCGCAGACCTGGGCGGCGGTGCTCGCCGATCCGGCCGTGGGCCGGGCGCTGCGCCGTACCGTCGGGCGGCTGGTCCGCGACGGGTGGCTGCTCACCCGCGCGCAGCGGCGGCGGATCGCGCTGGGCACGGTGCCGCTGTTCGCGGTCGCCGCGGTCGGGCTGACCCGGCTCGTGGACAGCGCGGTCGAGGGGCGCTCCGCCGGCGGTCCGGCCTCGGTCGCCGGGCTGCTGCTGTGCTGCCTGGCCACCGCGCTGGGCGCCTGGTGGCTGACCGAGGTGCCGGAGACCGGCGCCGCCGCCCGCCGGCTGCTGCGACGGCTGCGCCGCGAGCACGCCGACCTGGACCCGGAGCGCCGCCCGGTCTGGCAGGGCCGCGACACCGACACGCTGCTGACCGGGATGGCGCTGTTCGGCCCCCGGCCCCTGCTGGCCGTCGACCCGGCCTTCGCCGTGCAGGTGGGCGTCGACCCGGAACGGGACCGCCCGCGCCCCGACCGCAAACCCGCCCGCCGCTGACCGAACCTCTCATCTCGCGTCGATCATGAGGTTGACGGCGTTCCGTGTCCGGTTTGCCCGGTCCAACTTCATGATCGACAGCTCGGGGCGGGCAGGCCGCCGGCGCGAGCCGGTTTCCTTGTCTTGCGGGCCGGGAAGGCTCGGGCATGGCCGAGACATTCGTGAGCGAAGACCTGAAGACACTGCAGGCGATTGCGCGCGGGGCCGGCATACAGGAGGTCGACCGCCTGTCGCCGGACCAGCTGGTCGAGGCGCTGCGCCGCGCCGGGGCGACCGACGGTACGCAGGACCAGTGGCCGCCCCAGCCGATCGAGGACCCGGCACACCTGGCCGGGCTGCCCCGCAGCTCGCTGACGCAGGGCGACGAGAGCACCGGCGGCCGGGCCGCCGAGGAGTCGATCGGCGCCATGCCCGGCGAGTCCGGCACCGAGATCAACGACCGCACCGAACGCTGACCGTACGCACGAAGGGGCCGCCCCCGGTGCTCCCGGGGGCGGCCCCACGCCCGGTCGGACGCGGTCAGTGCATGCCGGCGGCGGCCGCCTCCTCGCGGGCCCGGCGCTCGTCACCGCTGAGCGTGTTCAGCGGCTTCTCCTTGATGAACAGCACGACGATCAGGGCGAGCAGCGCGAAGGGCGCACCGATGAGGAACATCTCCGACGTGGCGATGCCGTAGACGTCCTGCACGACCCGCAGCACCGGCTCCGGCAGGGCGGACAGGTCCGGCACCTCGGCCGATCCGCCGCCGGCCGCGATCGGCCCCAGCCGTTCGACGGTCAGTGAGGTCACCCGGTTCGCCAGGACGGCACCGAGCGCGCTGACGCCGACCGCGCCGCCCATGCTGCGGAAGAACGTCAGCACCGAGGTGGCCGCGCCGAGTTCGGCGGCCGGCACGTCGTTCTGCGCGGCCAGCACGAGGTTCTGCAGGAGCATGCCCACGCCGACGCCCAGCACCGCCATGTACACCGACAGCACCGGCACGCTGGTGGTCGCGTTGATGGTGCTCAGCAGCAGCATGCCGACCGTCATCACCGCGGCGCCGGCGACCAGGAACATCTTCCACCGGCCGTACTTGGTGATCAGCTGGCCCGCCACCGTCGAGGAGACCAACAGGCCGAGGACCATCGGCAGGCTCATCAGACCGGCGGCTGTCGGCGACTTGCCCAGCGAGGTCTGGAAATACTGCGACAGGAACACGGTGCCGCCGAACATCGCCACGCCGACCAGGATGCTGGCCACGGTGGTGAGGCTGACCGTGCGGTTGCGGAAGATCCCGAGCGGGATGATCGGCTCCTCGGTGCGGGCCTCGACGAACACGGCGAGCGCGAGCAGCGCCAGGCCGCCGCCGACCAGCAGCGCCGTCCAGCCGGAGGCCCAGTCGAACTTGTTGCCGGCCAGCGACGACCAGATCAGCAGCGTGGACACGCCCGAGGTGATCAGCAGGGCGCCGAGCCAGTCGATGCGGACCTTGCGGCGCACCACCGGCAGGTGCAGCGTCTTCTGCAGCAGCGCGATGGACAGCAGGCTGAACGGCACACCGATCAGGAAGCACCAGCGCCAGCCGAGCCAGGACGTGTCGACCAGGACGCCGCCGATCAGCGGGCCGGCGATGGTGCCGACACCGAAGACGGCGCCGAAGATGCCGGCGTACCGGCCCAGCTCACGCGGCGGGATCATGGCCGCCATGACGATCGTGGCGAGCGCCGTCATACCGCCCGCGCCGATGCCCTGGATGACCCGGCTGAGCAACAGCACCTCGACGTTCGGGGTGAAACCGGCGACGAGTGAACCGGCCACGAACAGGCCGAGGGACAACTGGATCAGCAGCTTCTTGCTGTAGAGGTCGGCCATCTTGCCCCACAGCGGCACCGTCGCGGTCATGGCGAGCAGCTCGCTGGTGACGATCCAGGTGTAGACGGTCTGGCTGCCGTCCAGGTCGGCGATGATCCGGGGCAGCGCGTTCGCCACCACCGTCGAGGCGAGGATCGCCACGAACATGCCGACCATCAGGCCGGACAACGCCTGGAGGACCTCCCGGCGCGACATCCGCGTACCCGTCTCGGCGGGCGGAACAGTGGCGGTGGTCATCGAACTCCTTGTCGTGTGCACGTGCGAGTGGCCGCGCGCGAGGGCGGCGGCCGGTACGGATGGGAGGGGTCAGTGCGGATCGGGCAGGCCGGCGGCGACGGCGGCGAACGCCCCGGCGGTCAGCTCGCGCAGCGTCGTCGTGTCGGGTCGCTCGACCCACTGCATCAGGGCCGTGCGGAACACCGCACCGGCGACAGTGGTGACGAGCGTCGGATGCCCGTGGCACGGGTCGAGCCCCAGCCGGGCGGCCACCGCCGCGACGACCACCTGCTCGGTCTCGGCGTTGCCGCTGATCAGGCGCGGTAGCAGCGACGGGTTCGCCGCGATGACCCGCAGGCGCAGCAGCCACACCTCCCGATCGGCCTCGACGGCCTCGACCACGTCGTCGAAGGCCAGCCGCAGCGCGTCGAACGCGGACACCTCCGGTGGTGCGGCGACGATGCGGGCGGCGAGCACCTCGCGGTCCGTCGGCTGGTCGCCGAGCAGCGCCTCGTCCTTGCTGGGGAAGTAGTTGAAGAAAGTGCGGGCCGACACGTCGGCGGCCTCGCTGATCTCCTCCACCGTCACCTGGTCCAGGCCCCGCTCGGCGACCAGGCGCAGCGCTGCCGCGCTGAGGGCGGCGCGGGTCTGCCGCTTCTTGCGGTCACGCAGGCCGGGGCGGCTCTGATCCGAGGTCACGCCGCGACTCTACGAGCGATCTTGCAGAGAGTGCAAACTTTTAGTCAGTGAAGTGATGCGGGACGCAGCTGCGCCCGGAAAACGGGTTGAGCGCGGTTCCGGCGCTGCCGTACGGTCCCTGCACCTGTCGTCGCAGCGAAGAAGGACGATTCCGCGTGACCCCTCCTGCTCTCTAGAACCTGACACGTTCCCCACGCCTGTAGCCGACGCCTGCGCGCCGGCTCGCCGGGCTGCCCACGGGCGCCCGGCCACAGCGTCCGAGGCCGCGCGTAATCGGCCTCGCGTCAGGTCTTCAGAGATCAGGTCTCATGTCTTCCCAACCTCATATCGTGCTGCCCTGGGTCGTGCGCCGGACCCGCCTTCCGCTGCTGTCGCTGCGCTGCGTCACCTGCCGGGCGGAGTCGGCCACCGCCGCCCGGGGACGGTTTCGCGTCAACGCCAACGGCAAGCTGCTGGACGTGTGGCTGCTGGTGCACTGCGTGTCCTGCGACCGGACCGTCAAGCTCACCGTCCGCGAGCGGGCGACGGTCGGTTCGTTCGACCCCGTCGATCTGCACGGCCACCACCTCAACGATCCCGACCTGGTGGCGGCCACACTGCTGGACCCGGCGTTCGCCCGGCGCTGCCGCTTCACCCTGGACTGGACCGGCGCGTGGCGCCTGGACGCGCCGGTCGTGCCGCTCGACGGGTGGCCGGTCCAGGTGGACGTCACGTTCGACGACCCGGTGCCGGTACGCCCGGACCGGCTCATCGCGCACCGGTTCGGCCTCACCCGGTCCGAGGTGCTGCGCCGGGTCAAGTGCGACATCCCGCTGAAGCGTCCGACGAGCTCCGCCTTCACCTTCACCGTGCTGGCGGAGGACTGACCGGGGCGTGGGGGGGGGGGGGCCCCCGCCCCCCCCCCCCCCCCCACCCCCCCCC